>NZ_JBPGXM010000172.1:0-6722 GCF_056755495.1 Leifsonia sp. KNZ12-8B | reverse complement strand
AGATGTGTATAAGAGACAGGTCTGCGACGGTCGTCGCGCGGCGTGTCGTGACAACTCGATGGCTAGTGGTCCACCAGTTTGAGGCCGATCACGCAGGCGACCAGGCCCAGGATGAGGAGCACCCGCACGAGCGAGAAGCCCTCGCCGCCGAAGATCATCGCATACAGCACGGTCAGCGCGGCGCCGATCCCGACCCACACGGCGTAGGCGGTGCCGATCGGGATGCTGCGCATCGCGAACGCGAGGCCGGCCATCGAGCCGACGAGGCCGACCACGAAGACGACGGACGGCCAGAGCTTCGTGAACCCGGCGGACAGCCCGAGCGCGGTGGCCCAGACGGCCTCCAGGATGCCGGAGAGGACGAGGACGATCCAGGACATGCTGACTCCCGTGGCCAGTCTTGTCGCTCACCGGGTACTGATCCGTCGTCCGGGACCGCCCATCCGCGATCTGCCGACCAGGCTAGCAACGCCGCCTGAGCAGGGCCCGTGCACGCAGCCCCGGTTGCGGCGTGTTACAGCGCGCGGGTCCTGCCCGTCGCGGGGTCGGCTAGCGTGACCCCATGGCAGATCGCGAATATGGCTTCCGCACGCGTGCGATCCACGCGGGCAACATCCCCGACCCGGTGACCGGCGCCCGCGCCCTGCCGATCTACCAGACGAGCGCCTTCGTGTTCGACGACTCGGCCGACGCCGCCGCGCGGTTCGCGCTGCAGAAGTACGGCAACATCTACTCGCGCCTCGCGAACCCGACCGTCGCCTCGTTCGAGGAGCGCATCGCCAGCCTCGAAGGCGGCCTCGGCGCCGTCGCGACGGCGTCCGGCCTGAGCGCGCAGTACATCACCTTCGCGTCGCTCGCGGGCGCGGGCGACCACATCGTCGCCTCCGCGAACCTCTACGGCGGATCGATCACGCAGCTCGACGTGACGCTGCGCCGCTTCGGCGTCGAGACCACGTTCGTCCAGAGCGCCGACCCGGCCGACTACGCCGCCGCGATCACCGACCGCACCAAGGTCGTGTTCGCCGAGACCGTCGCCAACCCCTCCGGCGAGATCGCCGACATCGAGGGGCTCGCGGAGGTCGCCCACGCGGCCGGCGTGCCGCTCGCGATCGACTCCACGATCGCGACCCCCTACCTCAACCGGCCCATCGAGTGGGGTGCCGACATCGTCATCCACTCGGCCACCAAGTTCCTCGGCGGCCACGGCACCACCCTCGGCGGCGTGGTCGTGGAGAGCGGGAGGTTCGACTGGCACAGCGACCGGTTCCCGCTGTTCAGCGAGCCCGTCCCCTCGTACGGCGGCCTGCAGTGGTCGGGCAACTTCGGCGAGTACGCGTTCCTCACCCGGCTCCGCGCGGAGCAGCTGCGCGACATCGGGCCGGTGCTGGCGCCGCACTCGGCGTTCCTGCTCGCGACCGGCGTGGAGACCCTCCCGTACCGCATCCAGGCGCACGTCGACAATGCGCGGAAGGTCGCGGAGTGGCTCGACGCGGACCCGCGCATCGAGAAGGTCTACTGGGCGGGCCTGCCGGAGCACCCGCACCACGACCGCGCGCAGAAGTACCTCGGCGGCACCCCGGGAAGCGTGTTCAGCTTCGTCGTGAAGGGCGGCCGCGCCGTCGGCCAGAAGCTCATCGAGTCGGTGAACCTGGCCAGCCACCTGGCCAACATCGGCGACGCCAAGACGCTCGTGATCCATCCCGCCTCCACCACGCACGCGCAGCTCACCGAGCAGCAGCTGCTCGACGCGGGCGTGCTGCCGGGCGTCGTGCGCATCAGCGTCGGCATCGAGGACGCGGACGACATCATCTACGATCTGGACCAGGCGCTGACGACCGCCGTGGAGGAGAACGCATGACCATCGCCCAGGCTCCCGAGACCACCGACGTCCAGCTGGTCAACGGGCTCAGCTGCTCGGTCCCGGCGGACTCGCCCCTGGCGAAGCTGCTGCGGACCCAGCGCACCTGGGTCGGGCCGGACGCGAAGGAGCGGCTGAAGATCCTCCGCTCGGCGAAGTCGGTCGCGATCGTCGGCGCGTCGCCCAACCCGGCGCGGTCGAGCTACTTCGTGGGCACGTACCTGCAGCAGTCGACCGACTTCCGGGTGTACTTCGTGAACCCGAACGCCGACACCATTCTCGGCGAGAAGGCGTACCCCGACCTCGCGTCGCTGCCGGAGGTGCCGGACATCGTGGACGTGTTCCGCAAGCCCGCCGACATCCCCGCGGTGATCGACGAGGTCGTCGCCATCGGCGCGCCGACGATCTGGGTGCAGCTCGGCATCTGGAACCAGGAGGCCGCGGAGTACGGCGAGTCCCAGGGCCTGACCGTCGTGATGGACCGCTGCATCAAGATCGAGCACGCGCGCTTCCACGGCGGCCTGCACCTCCTCGGCTTCGACACCGGCCAGATCACCGCGCGCAAGACCATCCGCTGACGGCAGCCGCCGAGTACGCGGAAAATGTCCCGTGGGATCGGTTCCACGGGACATTTTTCGTGTACTCGGCGGCTGCCGTCGGCGGCGTCAGGCCCGGGCGATGATGTGGAAGACGTGCCAGTGCTTGGGGCCCTCGAAGGACATGCCGCGGCGGTCGTCCTCGACCAGCTGCAGCACCTCCATGCCCGCGAGCATCCCCCGCACCCCGGCGCGGTCGTGGAAGTTCATGCCGGAGCGGCCGAACCAGTCGTCGTGCGGCCCGAACAGCTCGCCCGCGAACAGGCCGCCCGGCCGCAGCGCCTCCCGGATGTCCGCCCAGAGGTACGGGAAGTGCCCGGGGTCGCAGAACGGCAGCGCGAACCCCGCGTAGACGAGGTCGCTCTCCGGCAGCGGCCCGAGTTCTTCGAAGGGGGCGCGCCGCACCCGGACCCGCGCCGCGGCGTCCGCGGAGAGCCCGCCGAGCACGCGCCCCTCGACGCCCGCGTCGGCGTCCGTCGCCAGCACCGTCCAGCCGTGCTCGGCCAGCGCCCGGGTCTCGACGCCGTCGCCGCAGCCCAGATCGACCGCGTCGCCGGGAGGGGCATCACCGCGCAGCTCCAGCGCACGCTTGAAGGTCGGACGCACCCCGCGTCCGCCCTGCTGCTCGTAGAAGCGGGACCAGTCGAACGCCATGCGGCCGAGCCTACGCGCCGCGTGCGCTCCCCCGCCGCCCGCGCTGGCTAAGATCACCGGGTGGAGTCCGCCGCATCGCCTCGTGTCGCCGTCCTCGGGCCGGTGCTGGTGGAGGACCGCGCCGGGATGCTGTCCGAGCCGTCCGGAACGCTCGGCAAGAGCCTGGTCGTCGCGCTCGTCCTCGCGCGCGGCGCCGTGTCGGTGCCGTCGCTCGTCGCCGACCTGTGGGACGACGCCCCGCCCCGCCAGGAGCGCGCGGCCCTCCAGACCCTCGTCTCGCGCCTGCGAACCTCGACCGCCGACGGCCTGCTGCGGTCGACACCCAGCGGTTACGCGCTCGCCCTCGGCCCGGAGGAGACCGATCTCGGCATCGCCCGCCTCCACCACGACCGCGCCCGCGCCCACCTCGACGCCGGAGAGCCGACGTCCGCCGCGCGCGAGGCGACGACCGGCCTGGCCCTGTGGCGCGGCGAGCCGGGTGCGGAGCTCGGCGACTCGCCGCTGGGTGACGAACTCGCCCGCACGGCCGCCGAGCTGCGCGACGACCTGCTGCTCACCCGCGCCCGCGCCCACGTGGCCGCCGGCGAGCACGAGGCGGCGCTCGCCGACCTCCGCCCACTCCTCGCCGCACGTCCGCTCGACGAGCACCTGCACGGCGAGTGGATGCGCGCGCTCGCCGGCGCCGGCCGCCGCAGCGAGGCCCTCCTCGCGTTCGCCGACCTCAAGGAGGCGCTGCTCGACCGGCTCGGCACCCGCCCGGGCCCCGAGCTGGTCGCCCTCAACGCGCGGCTGCTCAGCGAGGAGGAGCCGGCTCCCGCGCGGCCGAGCGACGGCGCGTCCGGCGCGGTGGCGGACGCGCCGTTCGGGTCCAGCGCGCCGGCGCATGCCGCGTCCGCCTCCGCGAGTCGGGGCGACGCCGAGCCGCTCGCCGGCGCCGCACCCGTGGACACCGGCGACCGCACCCCCGCTTCCGCCCGCCGCCTCCGCATCGGCCTCCGCTCGGCGCCGAACGCGCTGCTCGGCCGCGACGCCGACCTGGCCGCCGTGGAGGAGCTGCTCACGACCTCCCGGCTGGTCACGGTGCTCGGCGCGGGCGGCCTGGGCAAGACGCGGCTGGCCCTGGAGGTGGGGCACCGGGCGACCGCGCTGCCGGCGGTCGTCGTTGTCGAGCTGGCCGGCGTCCGCAGCGGGGACGACCTCGACCTCGCGTTCGCCACGACCCTCGGGATCCGGGAGGCGCGCAGCGGCCGGGCGACCGAGCCCGGCGCCCAGCTGGATCTCCGCTCGCGCATCCTCGGCCTCCTGTCGGAGCGCGAGACGCTGCTGGTGGTCGACAACTGCGAGCACATCGTGGACGCGGCCGCCGCGTACGTCGCCGACATCCTCGACTCGACGAGCACCGTCCGGGTGCTCGCCACGAGCCGCGCCCCCCTCGCGATCGGCGCCGAGCAGGTCTACCCGCTGAGCCCGCTGGCGAGCGCCGACGACGGGCCGGCGGTGCAGCTGTTCATGCAGCGCGCGCGGGCGGCGCGCCCCGGCGTCGTGCTGCAGCGGGAGGTCGTGGCGCGCCTGTGCGACCGCCTCGACGGCCTCCCCCTCGCCATCGAGCTCGCCGCCGCGCGAGCCCGCTCGCTGTCGGTGGAGGAGATCGAGCGGAGGCTCGGCGACCGGTTCGCCCTGCTGACCGGCGGCGAGCGCACCGCGCCGCAACGCCACCGCACCCTCCTCGCGGTCATCGACTGGAGCTGGAACCTGCTCGACCGGTCGCAGCAGGAGCTGCTGCGGCGGCTCTCCGTCTTCCCGGACGGCTTCAGCGCGGACGCGGCTGCCGCGGTCGCGGCGGGCGCGACCGACGTCCTCGACGACCTCGACGCCCTCGTCGCGCAGTCGCTCGTGACCGTCACCGAGGACCGCGAGACCGGCATCCTGCGCTACCGGATGCTCGAGACCGTGCGCGAGTTCGGCGACCGCGAGCTGGAGCGCGCGGGCGAGCAGACGCTCGCTCGCGAGGGGATGGATGCCTGGGCCCGGGCATTCGCGTCGGCGACGATCGAGCGGATGCACGGCCCCGCGCTCGTCCCGACGTTCGCGCTCGTGACGTCGGAGCAGGACAACCTGCTGGCAGTGCTGCGGTCGGCGCTCGACGGCGGCCGGCCGGCCGAGGTCGCGCACGTCTACGCGGTGCTGTCGTACTACTGGTCGCTGCGGAGCGCCCACTCGGAGGTGCTCGCCTTCGGCGGTCCGGTGATGGAGGCGCTGCGCGGCTGGGAGCCGGGACCCGGTGACCGCGACATGGCCGCCGTGTGCTTCACGGTGATCGGCGGAACGTTCCTGTACGCCGACCTGCGGACCTCCGCCCGGGCGATCTCGCGACTGAAGCGGCTGCAGCGGCAGCAACCCGCCTCCACCTTCGCCGACCCCCGGCTCGAGGCGATGTCGGCGCTGGTCGCGAGCGCCGGGAACGTCACGGCGGGCATGGGCGTGCTCGCCCGGTTGAGCGACTCCCCCGACCCGGCGCTCGCCGTCGTGGGCTGCCTGCTCTCCACGCAGCTGAAGGAGAACGCCGGCGAGCTCGACGAGGCGCTCATCTCCGCCGAGCGCGCCTACGGGCTGGGCCTGCGGTCCGAGGACGCCTGGGCGACCGCGTCCGCCGCGCAGGCGCTGGCCCAGCTGTACAGCCAGCTCGCGCGCCCGGTGGAGGCGCTGGTCTGGGCCGAGCGCGCTCACGAGGGGCTGCGGCTGCTCGGGGCGGCGGGCGACCTCCGGCAGCTCGACTGGCTCATCGCGGTGAACGCGATCGGCACCGGCGACCTGGAGCGCGGACGCTCGCTCCTGGCGGGCTACCTCGACGCGGAGATCGACCGCACCGGCTTCGACTACGTCGACTTCTACGGCACCGCGTACAGCGGCCTGGCGGAGATCGCCCTGGCCGAGGGCGACCTGGCCGGCGGCATCCGGCTCTACGGGCAGGCGGTCGGCGTCTTCACCGACGAGGCGACCGCCGAGCGGGAGGCGCTCGCGAACCCGTGGCTCACCATCCTGGGCGCCGCGTACCTCGCCGTGCTGGTCCGCGCACGCCGCGAGCTGCCGGACACGGTCGACCGCGCGCTGACGGACGAGACCGCGCGCCGCCTCCGCACCCGCCTGCTCGTGAACGCCCGGCTGAACCCCGCGTACCTGGACAAGCCGGTCGTGGGCGCCGGGCTGCTGGGCTACGCCGTGTGGATGCTCGACCCGCTCACCGTGGACGCCCATCCCGCCCCGACCTCCGCCGGCCGCGACTGGCTGTCGACCGGGCTGGAGCTGTTCGCCCTCGCCGGGCAGGCCAACTCGCGGCAGGACCTCGCCAGCCTCGACCGCGCGACGCTCGAGGCGCGGGTGCGCGAGGTGTGGGGAGACGAGCGGCTGGATGCGGCGCTCGCGGCGGTCGCGGAGCTCGGGCGCGACGCGGCGGCGGTCCGCGGCCTGGAGCTGCTGGCGGCGGCGCGGGGGTAGCCGCGACGCGCGGCGGCCGGCGCACACGAAGGCGGGGCCCCCCCAAACCCCCCGGGGGGGGGGGGGGGGGGGGGGCCCCCGGGGGGGGGCCGGCGGCCGGGGGCAGTTAAAGCCCCCCC
>NZ_JBPGXM010000171.1:0-6828 GCF_056755495.1 Leifsonia sp. KNZ12-8B | reverse complement strand
CCTGGCCCTCCGGACCGCCGACGCCGGCGACCCGCCGCCCTTCCCGCCGCCCTTCCCGCCGGAGCCTCGCGCGCCTACGATCGCGGGCACCACGACAGGGCGCCGCCCACCACGGCGCCCGGGAAGGACAGCACCATGAGCGACGCCAAGCAGGAGTTCCCGGAGACCCCCTCCGGCGAGCCCATCGACACCGACGCCATCGCCGAGGGCGACAGCCCGGAGCCGTACGACGCGGACGGCGTGATCGAGCCGGACCGCACCGACCCCGCCGGCGACGACGAGTTCGACAACCTCACCGACGGCGGCGAGCGCCCGTTCGGCTGACGTTCAGCCGCCGTTCCACCGCGCGTCCGTCACCGGTCCGTCACGACATCTTGTCCCCCGGCCGTGTACCCCGGTAGGGTCGGCCTCACCAGGCTGCACGAAGGGGGAGGGGTGCCGCGTGACGACCTATGACACACCGATCGGGAACGCGCCGAAACCGGGACAGGACATCCACCTGGTCCGCTGGATCCGGTCGGCGGACGGCTGGAGCAGTCAGACCGTCCTCTGCACGTATCTGGGGGGAACGCCTCAGGAGTGGATCGTGGAGTCGGGAGGCGAACGCGTCGCCCTCTCCCGCGACGAGTGGGCGCAGTTCGCGTTCTGACGGGCGCTACAACCCGGCCTGGCCGGCCAGCACCTCCACCGCGACGCGCCAGTCGCGCGCGGGGATGCCCTCGCCGGCCTCCTCCTGTCCGGGAGGGCGGGCGACGAACGACGGCCACAGCTCGCCGGGCGTGCGCACCTCCTCGATCAGGCCGAGGTATTCTCCGCCGTAGTACACCTCCCAGGCCGCGGTCGCGGTCGGGCTGTACATGAGTGTCAGAGGAAGCGAGCCGTAGGTGTAGACGGCGTGCTGGTGCGCGAGTTCCTTGCCCGTCATCCCGGTCCCCTCCGCCTCGGTCGCACCTGCATCTGACTGGGAGAATAGGCGTGTTCGAAGCGCCGCGGAAGGCTTGGTGACGCTAGGCGACCAGGTCGTCGTCCTCGCTGGCCTGCTCGTGGGTGACCGCCACCGCGGTGGTCACCACGTCGCGCAGCCGGCCGCGTCGCGCATAGGCTGCGCGCTGCCGTCCCGCCCCTCCGCCGACGGCCAGCATGCGCGCGATCCCGCGCCGCACGAGGGCTGCGTCGCCGTTGGCCTCGAGGGCCGGCATCGTGTGCGCGACCAGCGCCTCCACCGCGTCGACCGCGCTCCCCTCGAGCCCGGTGACCGGATGCGGCAGCTGTCCCATCACGCCGGTGAGCGCCGCCTGCCACTCGGCGAGCCGCAGCGCGGCAGACGGGACGGCGACCGGAGGGATGCCCGCCCGGTGCTCCGCGTCCGCCGTCTCCACGAGCCCGCGGACGAGAGCCGCCAGGACGGCGGTGTCGCGGGCGTCGAGGCAGACGTCGGCTACCCGGACCTCCACGGTCGGCTGCCGGTGCGACAGGCGCGCGTCGAGGTACAGCATCCCCTTGTCGAGGATGACGCCGGTGTCGACCAGGAGGCGCTCGAAGCGGTCGTAGGCCTCCACCGAGCCGAACACATCGGTCGGCCCTGCCGACTGCCACTGGTGCCACGCGACGAAGCGGTAGCTGGCGTGCCCGGTGTCGGCGCCGCCCACGAACGGGGAGTTGGCGCTCAGCGCGAGCAGCACCGGCAGCCAGTTGCGGATCCGGTCGAGGATGCCGACGCCCTCCTCCCGCGAGTCGATGCCGACGTGAACGTGGCAGCCGCAGACCAGGGTGTGCCGCGCGGTCGAGCCGTAGCGCTCGAGCATCATGGCGTAGCGCGGATCGTCGGTGACGTGCGGCCGTAGCCGCAGCGGCGACATCGCGAGCGCTGCGGCGCGCGCGCCGTGCGGGCGCACCAGGCTGTCGGCGAGGGCGCGGCCGGCCACGATCTCGGCGAACAGGTCGGAGGTGCGCAGCAGCGGGCTGGTCTGCGTCTCGATCATCTCCTGCTGGATCTCCGCGCTGACCTGCGGGCCGCCCTCGACGACGGGCGCGTCGGCGAGCGCGAGCGGAGCGACCGGTGCCGCGACCCCCCGCTCGTCCACGAGGAGGAGCTCCTCCTCCACACCGAACGTGCGCACACCACCACTATCCGGGACGCACCGACGGCCGGGCAAGACCTTCAGCCGTGAATCCGCCGTGCGCCGCACCAGCGCGAACAGCACTCTGCGCCGCCGGCGACGCGCCCCTAGACTCGCGCCATGACCGAACACCGGCCCGTGGGCGGAACCGCGTCCCCGCCCACGCCCGCGCTCCAGCAGCTCTGGGCGGTTGCACTCGACGGCCGTCCCGGTGAGCTGGAGTCCGCCCTCGCGGCCGGGAGCCGCCTCCCCGGTCCGCGCGCGAACCTCGAGCTGGCCGGCCGTCTGGCCGACCTCGCCGCCGCCACCGACCCGTCGGACCGCGACACAGCGCTCGCCCTGTTGAGCGGGTGGCTCGCCTCGCCGCCGCGCATCAGCGCCGACGTCCCGGCCGACCAGGTCGAGTTCCTCGGCGCGTGCGCCGCCCTGGCCGCCGGCGCGCTCGGCGAGCGTGCGCTGCTGACGGCCGCCGCACGAGACAGCCGCTGGCGGGTCCGCGAGCTGGCGGCGACCGGTGCGCAGCGCGTGCTGGCGGCCGGCTGGCGGGAGGGGATGACCCTCATCCGCACCTGGCTCGACTCGCACTCCCCTCTGCTGGTCCGCGCCGCCGTCGCCGCGGTGGCCGAACCTCCACTCCTCCGCGACCCGGCCCACGCCGTGGAGGCGTGCGCGGTCGTCGGGGCCGCCGCCGACCTGCTGCTCATCGAGCCGCCGTCGCGGCGGCGGGAGGACGACGTCCGGGTGCTCCGCCAGGCGCTGGGCTACGCGGTCAGCGTGGTCGCCGCCGCGGCACCGGACGAGGGCGTCCCCCTCCTCGAGCGCCTGGCGACCGCAGAGGACGCGGACGCGCACTGGATCGCGCGGCAGAACCTCGGCAAAGCCCGGCTCGCGCCGCTGGCCGACCGTCTGGCCGTCGCCCGGGCGGCGGCCGAGGCTCCGGTCAGCCGCCCACGCCGATCGTGACCGTCCCGTCCGTCGCGAGCGGCCAGCCGGGGTTGTGGGCGACCTCCCACACGTGCCCGTCCGGGTCGGCGAAGTACCCGGAGTAACCACCCCAGGGGGTCGCCTCCGCCGGCTTCAGTATGCGCGCTCCGGCCGCGGCGGCCGCCGCGATCACCGCGTCGACGTCCTCGGGGCTGCGCTGGTTGCAGGCGAGCGCGATCCCGCTGAACCGGCCGTCGACGGGCGTCCGCGCATCCGCGGCCAGCTCCTCCCTGCTCCACAGCGCGAACGCCATGCCCGGCAGCTGGTAGAACGCGACGCCCTCGGGGGCGTCGGCGGCTCGCCAGCCCAGGCCGTCCTCGTAGAAGGCCCGCGCCCGGGCCAGGTCGTCGACGCCGAGCGTGACGAGGGTGATCCGCTGATCCATGCCGAGCAGACTAGCGCCGGCCGCCGACACGGCCCGCTGTTGCGGATCGCGGCGCGCTGTTGCGGATCGCGGCGGCGGGCGTTCAATGGGCCGTGTGACGCAGCGACGGATCGAGGACTACGCGCTCATCGGCGACCTCCACACCGCGGCGATGGTCTCGGTTCACGGGTCGGTGGACTGGCTGTGCCTGCCGCACTTCGACTCGGCCGCGTGCTTCGCGGCCATGCTCGACCAGGACCGTGCCGGCCGGTGGCGCATCGCCCCGCGCGGGGCCGACCGGTGCACGCGGCGGCGGTACCGCGGCGACACCCTGATCCTCGAGACCGAGTGGGAGACGCCGGAGGGCGGGGTGCGCGTCACCGACTTCATGCCCGTGCGCGACAAGGCCGCGGACCTGGTGCGGATCGTGGAGGGTCTCTCCGGCTCCGTCGACATGGAGCTCGACCTCCTGCTGCGGTTCGACTACGGGCACGTGGTCCCCTGGGTCACCAGCACCGACCGCGGCGTCCGCGCGATCGCCGGGCCCGACGCCGTGCTCGTCACCTCCGACGTGCCGCTGGAGGGCCGCGACCTGCGCACCGTCGCGGACTTCACCGTCGCGGCGGGCGACCGGGTGAGCTTCGTGCTCACCTGGTTCCCGAGCCACGAGCCGGCGCCCACCCCGGCAGACCCGGCGGAGGCCGTCGCGGCGACGGAGCTGTTCTGGAGCAGGTGGAGCGCCCAGGGCCGGGCGTACGGCCCGTATCGCGACGCCGTCCAGCGCTCCCTCATCACGCTCAAGGCGCTCACCTACGAGCCGACGGGCGGCATCGTTGCCGCGCCGACCACCTCCCTCCCCGAGCAGCCGGACGGTCCGCGCAACTGGGACTACCGGTTCTGCTGGCTGCGGGATGCCACGCTCGCCCTGCAGTCGCTGCTGACCGCCGGCTACGAGGACGAGGCCAGGGCCTGGCGGGACTGGCTGCTGCGGGCCGTCGCGGGCGACCCTCCCGACCTCCGCATCATGTACGGGATCGATGGGCGCCGCCGGCTCCCCGAGGAGTCGCTCGACTGGCTGACCGGTTTCGACGGATCGACGCCGGTCCGCATCGGCAACGCCGCCGCGGAGCAGCTCCAGCTCGACGTGTGGGGCGAGGTGCTCGACGGACTCGCGCTCACCCGGTCGACGATCGGCGCCGGCGACGACGCGTGGTCGGTGCAGCAGGTGCTCATCGAGCATCTGGGCCGCATCTGGCAGGAGAAGGACAGCGGCCTGTGGGAGATGCGGGGGCCCACCCGGCACTTCACCCACTCCAAGCTGATGAGCTGGGTCGCCGCCGACCGGATGGTGGAGGGCGCACGCCGTTTCGGTCTGCCGGGTCCGGTGCGGCGCTGGGAACGCCTGCGGGCGCAGATCCGCCGCGACATCCTCGCCAACGGCTACGACGCCGACCGCAACACCTTCGTGCAGTCGTACGGCTCGGACGAGCTGGACGCCTCGCTGCTGCTCATCCCCCGCGTCGGGTTCCTGCCCGGCGACGACCCGCGCGTGATCGGCACCATCGACGCGATCCAGCGCGAGCTGACGGTCGACGGCTACGTGCTGCGGTACCGCCCCGAGGCGAGCGACGACGGACTTCCCGGCCAGGAGGGCGTGTTCATCGCCTGCTCGTTCTGGATGGTGGACGCGCTCATCGGCGCCGGTCGCCGCGACGAAGCCGAGGAGCTGTTCCTCCGCCTGCTGGGTCTGCGCAACGATGTCGGCCTGCTCAGCGAGGAGTGGGACGTGCGCGCCGAACGGCAGCTCGGCAACGCACCGCAGGCCTTCAGTCACTTCGCGCTCGTCCGGAGCGCGTTCCAGCTGCTCTCCGGCGGCACGGCGACGACGGAGGGCCGCATCCCCATCGAGACCCCGGAAGGAGCGCGCCCATGACCGAGCCGCACGTCCTCATCCTCGGCGCCGGTTTCGCCGGCTTCACCCTGGCCCGCGACCTGAGGAGGGAGGCCGCGGCACACCGGATGCGGCTGACCGTGGTCGATCCGCAGCCGTACCTCACGTACAAGCCGCTGCTTCCGGAAGTCGCGGGCGGAGAGACCCAGCCGCGCGACACCGCGGTGCCGTTGCGGAGGCCGCTGAAACACGCCGAGCTGGTCTCCGGCTCCGTGGAGTCCGTGGAGCCCGAGAACCACGTCGCCGTCGTCCGCGGGATCGACGGGGAGACCCGCCGCCTCTCGTACGACCACCTCGTCTTCGCGCTGGGCGCGGTGAGCAAGGTGCTCCCCATCCCGGGCCTGGTGGAGAACGCGATCGGGTTCTCGAGCATCGAGGAGGCGATCTATCTCCGCGATCACGTCCTGGAGCGCCTGAGCTTCGCGGCGACGACGACGGACCCTGCCGCACGGCAGCGCGCGCTCACCTTCGTCTTCATCGGCGGCGGGTACACCGGCGTGGAGGCGATCGCCGAGCTGCAGCGTCTCGCCGCGGCCGAGCTCGGCCGTCTCCCCGAGCTCGACGGCGAACGGATGGCCTGGCTGCTGGTGGAGGTCGCCGACCGCATCGCGGCGGAGCTCCCGCCCCAGCTCTCCCAGTGGACCCTCCGGCTCCTGCGCCGACGCGGCATCGAGGTGCTGCTCGACACCGAGACGAAGAGCTGCGAGCACGGCGTCGTGCAGCTGAGCGACGGCCGCTCCGTCCCGACCGACACACTGGTATGGGTCGCCGGCGTCACGCCCAACCCGGTGCTGCGCCACGCGGGCCTCCCGCTCGGCCCGAAGGGACACGTCCAGTGCGACGCGACCCTCCGTGTGGTCGATGACGACGGCTCGCCCGTCGACGGACTGTGGGCGCTGGGGGATGCTGCCCAGGTGCCCGATCTGACGGCCGAGAAGCAGCCGGCGTACTACCCGCCGAACGCGCAGAACGCGATCCGGGAGGCGAAGACCCTGGCCCGGAACCTCCGCCGAGCAGCCGCGGGCGAACCGCTGCTCGAGTACCGGCACAAGAACCTCGGCACGCTCGCCAGCTACGGCGGCCTCCAGGGAGCGGCGGTGCTCCGCGGTGTCCCGCTGCGTGGCGTGCCGGCGTGGGTCGTCGACAAGCTGTACCACGCCATCGCCCTGCCGAGCACGGCCCGGCGCCTGCGTCTCGCGCTGGGCTGGATCGCGAACACGGTCACCCCGCGCGACACGGCCCCGACCGGCGCCGTCCGCCAGCCGCGCCGACGCTTCGAGGAAGCGGCACGCATGCAGGAAGACGGTTGAGCCGTCAAAGAAAGCATCGTTAAACGGAAAATGGCCACCCAGCACTGGGTGGCCATTTCACGAAGAAGTCCGGCGGTGTCCTACTCTCCCACAGGGTCC
>NZ_JBPGXM010000170.1:0-6855 GCF_056755495.1 Leifsonia sp. KNZ12-8B | reverse complement strand
AGATGTGTATAAGAGACAGGGATCGTCCGGGCCGCGCCGCGGCCGCCGTCGGAAGGACCAGCATGACCCCGCTCACCACCGTCGTCGTCGCCGCCGTGGCGCTCGGCCTGATCGCGGCGGTCCTCCTCGTGCTCTGGCTGCGCGAGCGGGCAGCCCATCGCCGCCTCCGCGACGCGCGCGAGGAGTCCGAGTGGGACCGGATGGACCGCGAGCTGGAGCTCGCCGAGCAGGCCGGGCGGTTCCGCATCGCCGGCGAGCTCGGTGACGTGACCGTGCAGGCCGTCGCCCGCCTCGCGACGCAGGCCGAGGGCATCCGCTACGCGGCCGGCTCCGACCCCGCCGCGGCGCTCCGGTCGACAGAGGCGCTGGAGGCGGCCGCCCGCGAGGCGCTGGCCGACCTCCGCCGCCTGCAGGACGTCGTGCGCGACGGCGGCGCCGCCGGACTGCCGCAGCCGAGCCTCCCGTCGGCCCGCGACCTGTTCCGGCTGATGCGCGAGGCCGGGATCGACGTGGCATTCACCGAGTCGGGCGAGCGGTTCGCGCTGCGGCCGGGCGCCGAGCTCGCCGTCTTCCGCATCCTGCAGGTGAGCCTGGAGAACGCGCTCACCCACGGCGGCCAGGGCACGCATGTGGCCGTCGGCTTCTCGTGGACGGCCGAGGGCCTCCAGGTCGGCATCGACGACGACGGGATCCGCGCCGCGGCGCGCCGGAAGGGGCTCGACCGGGAGGGCATCGACCAGGCCACCGCGTACTCGATCGAGGACGACCTCGCCGCGGTCACGGCGCATTTCGAGGGCGCGGGGCTCAACGAGCTGCGCGAGCGCGCCGCGCTGTTCGGCGGGGTGCTGAGCGCCAAGACGGTTCCCGGCGTCGGCTTCTCGCTCTCCGTCGTGTTCCCGGCGCTGCGGCACCACAACGGCATCCACGGCGTCGGACTGCGGCGCTAGTCCTCCAGGTGGTCGCGGCCGGGCAGCCAGCTGAGCCCGGGGACGCCCCAGCTGTTCTTGCGCTGCGCCTTCTGCGCCGCCTTGCCGTACGGATGGCCCAGCCGGTCGACGTACAGCACGCCGTCCAGGTGGTCGTACTCGTGCTGGAAGATGCGCGCGAGCCAGCCCTCCGCCGTGACCTCGAACGGCCGCTGGTCGAGGTCGACCGCCTGCAGGATCGCCCGCTCGGCCCGGCGCAGCGGGAAGCGCTCGCCCGGGAACGAGAGGCAGCCCTCCGACTCGGAGTCCTCGTCGACGGGACCGACCGGGAGCGGGCTCAGCCACAGCACCGGGTTGATCGCGACCCCGCGGTGCACCACGTCGTCGTCGTCCGTCCAGCCGTACACGAACAGCCGCAGCGGCACGCCGACCTGCGGGCCGGCCAGCCCGACGCCGGGCGCCTCGTCCATCGTCTCGAACATGTCGTCCACGAGCGTGCGCAGCTCGTCGTCGAACACCGTCACCTCGGCGGCGGGGGAGTGGAGGACGGGGTCACCGGTGATCCGGATGGGAAGGACGGCCATTCCAGAAGACTATCCGGATCATCTTTCGGTAGGGTCATGGGGTGGGTACGGAACTGATGGACGCGCTGGACCTCTCGTACCAGCCCAGCCAGCTCCTGGGCATCCCCGTCGCGCTCGTCGGCGCCTGCTTCCTCTCGATCGGCGCGCAGCTCCAGCACCACGGCGTCGCCAAGGTCGAGGCGAACACCAAGAACGCGAACGGCGGCCTGAGCGGGCGCCAGCTCGGCCTGCTGCTCGCCCGGCCCTCCTGGGTCATCGGCACGCTGCTGCTCGGCCTCGCCATCGTGTTCCAGCTGGTCAGCCTCAAGCTGTCCCCGCTCATCCTGGTGCAGCCGCTCGGCGTCGTGGGGCTCGTCATCACCAGCATCCTGAACGCCAAGGTCAGCGGCGTGCGGCTCAACCGGCAGTCGATCCTGGCGGTCAGCCTCTGCGTCAGCGGCGTCGGCGCGTTCGTGCTCATCGCGGCGGTGTTCGCCCGTGACCTGCCCGTGACCAGTCGCGCCCTGGTGGTCATCCTGATCATCCTCGGGGTCGTGCTCATCGCCTTCGCCCTCCTGTTCTGGTTCCTGCGGCACCGGTTCAAGGCGATCATCTACATCGTGGGCGCCGGCGTGCTCTACGGCTTCGTCGCGACGCTCGCGAAGGTCGTCATCGACCGCGTCTCCAACGCCGAGTGGGACTGGCTGCTCGTGCTCTGCATCGTCGCGCTGCTGGCCGCGGCCGCGCTCGGCGCGTACTTCGTCCAAAACGCCTACTCGTCAGGGCCGCCCGACCTCGTCATCGCCGGCCTCACCGTCATCGACCCGCTCGTCGCCGTGACCATCGGCATCGTCGTCCTCAACGAGGCGGCCGGAGCGCCGTGGTGGGCGATGGTGGGCTTCGCGGTGACCGGCGCCATCGCCATCTACGGCGTCTTCCAGCTCGCCAAGCACCACCCGCAGACCGGCTCCGACGCGCCGGTGGCCGACCGGGTGTCGGACGCGGCGCGGGAAAGCACTCTAGACTAGGCCGTTGAATCGGCCGAGCCGACGGGTTCGGCATGCGAAGACCATCGCCGGTTCCACCTCCCGGCCCACGACCGTAGGGATACACCACGTGCCTGATCCGAGCGGAACGAACAGTACCCCGCCCGCCCCGGCTCCGAAACCGCCGCTGACCATCGTCATGGGATGCGACACCTTCCCGCCGGATGTCAACGGCGCCGCCCGTTTTGCGGAGCGTCTCGCGGCGGGGCTCGTCGAGCGCGGCCACGACGTCCACATCGTCGCGCCCGCCGCGAGCCGCGCGCACGGGGCGTGGGTGGAGGAGCACGAGGGCACCACGATGACCGTGCACCGGCTGCGCAGCTGGCGCTGGTACCCGCACGACTGGCTGCGCTTCGCCCTGCCGTGGATGAGCAAGGCCAACGCCAGCCGTGTCCTCGATGCGGTGAAGCCGGATGTCGTGCACATCCAGTCGCACATCGTCGTCGGCCGCGGGCTCGCGGCGGAGGCGCAGAAGCGCGGCATCCGCATCGTCGCCACGAACCACGTCATGCCCGAGAACATCGTCGAGTTCACGCTCCTGCCGAAGTTCCTCCGCAAGACCTTCGTGCGCCTCGCCTGGCGCGATGGCCGCAAGAGCTTCGACCGGGCCGAGTCGGTCACCACGCCGACCCGCCGTGCCGCCCAGTTCCTGGAGGACGCGACCGGCCTGCGCGGGGTGCACGCCATCTCGTGCGGGATCGACGCGCACAACTACACGCCGGACTTCACGCCGCGCACGGCGAACCGCATCCTCTTCGTCGGCCGCGTCACGGGCGAGAAGCACCTGGACGTGCTGCTCAACGCTGTGAAGCTCCTCCCCGCCTCCCTCGACGCCACGCTCGAGATCGTCGGTGGCGGCGACCAGCTGAAGAACCTGCAGAGCATGGCGGAGACCCTCGGCATCGCCGACCGGGTCACCTTCACCGGCTACGTCACCGACGAGGAGCTGCGCCAGGCGTACACGCGCGCCACCGTCTTCGCGATGCCGTCGATCGCCGAGCTGCAGTCGATCGCGACGATGGAGGCCATGGCCTCCGCGCTCCCGGTCGTCGCGGCCGACGCGATGGCGCTGCCGCACCTCGTGCACGACGGCGAGAACGGCTACCTGTTCCGCCCCGGCGACGCGCAGGACCTCGCGGACAAGCTCGAGAACGTGCTCACCCTCCCGCAGGAGGAGCTCGACCGGCTCAAGAACGCGTCGCTGCGCATCGTCGCCTCGCACGACATCCAGACCACGATCAGCACCTTCGAAAGCCTGTATCGTGGTGAGCCGGTGGCCGACCCGGTGACGGACACGGCCTCCCGCGTGCCCACCCCGGAGTGACCGGGCGCACGCAGCCGGGGCGGTAGCTCAGCTGGTCAGAGCATCGGACTCATAATCCGCCGGTCACGGGTTCAAGTCCCGTCCGCCCTACCGACACACGCCATGCGCGGCCTACCCCGCGTCACTCCACGCGGACGAGCGTCGACTGCCAGCCGGTGGAGCCGTTCGGTGCGATCGGCGCGCGCTTCTGCTCCTGGAGGCGACCCGCCCTGTCGGTGGCGCGGACCGAGAGCGTATGGCTGCCGGGAGCCGCGTCCCAGTCGAGCGCCCACTGCACCCAGGTGTCCGGGTCGACCGGCGCGGAGAGCCGCGCCTCCTGCCACTCGCCGCCGTCGATCCGCACCTCCACCCGTCCGATGCCGACCGTCTGCGCCCAGGCGACGCCGGCGACCGTGACGCGCCCGGCCTGGACCGGCTTGTCGACGCGCGGGGTGTCGATGCGGCTCGACAGCTTGATCGGCGCCTTCGCGCTGTAGCCGCGGGAGGTCCAGTAGGCCTCATCGGCGGCGAAGGTCGTCACGGTGAGTCCGCTGAGCCACTTGGTGGCGGAGACGTAGCCGTACAGGCCGGGGACGACCATCCGCACCGGGAAGCCGTGCTCGAGGGGTAGCGGCTCGCCGTTCATCCCGACCGCGAGGATCGCGTCGCGTCCGGGATCGGTCAGCGCGTCGAGCGGCGTTCCGGCCGTGAAGCCGTCGACGCTGCGCGAGAGCACCATGTCGGCGCCGCGCCGCGGTCGGGCCAGCGCGAGCACGGTCCTCAGCGGGACGCCGAGCCAGCGGGCCGTGCCGACCAGGTCGCCGCCGACCTCGTTGGAGACGCAGGTCATCGTGATGGCGTACTCGTCCAGGCCCAGCCGCAGCAGCTCGTCGAAGCCGAGGTCCACCTTCCGCTCGACCATGCCGTCGATGCGGAGCCGCCAGGTGGCCGGATCGACGGCGGGCACGCTCAGCGCGGTGTCGACGCGGTAGAAGTCGGCGTTCGGAGTGAACAGCGGCGTCAGCCCGGGGATGCGGAGCTCGGCGTCGGCCGGGACCGTCACCCGCGTCCGCGGGTCCGGCAGCCGGAGGGCGCGCCGCACCGCCGCGATCGATGACGTGGCGGCGGAGGCGAGCCGTCCGCCCACGCCGCCCGCGACGGCGAGCACGGCCCCCGTGGCGGTCAGGAGCAGGAAGCCCCGCCGGTCGACGCGGGCGGACTCTCCGTCGGGAGCCGCGGAGCGCCACCTCCGCAGCCGTCCGATCAGGAGGCGCAAGGCGAGGACCGCGACGATCCCGCCGATGACGGCCGGCAGGGCAGCGAGTGCTCCGAGCCCCGAACGCGTGACCGCCGCGACGGCGGCCGCCAGCGCCGCAAATGCGAGGAGGATCTGGCCCCGGGCGCGCCACCGCAGCTCCACCAGTCCGGCGAGAGCGGCGAGGGCGGCCGCCGCCAGCCCGAGGGAGCCGAGCAGGAACACCTTGTCCGCCGCGCCGAAGAGCTGGATGGCGAGCTCCTTGGCCCAGCGCGGTACGACATCGACGACGAAGGAGCCGACCGCGAGCAGCGGACCGGACGCGGGTCCGAGGAAGACCGCCACGAGCTCCGCGACGCCGAGCAGCAGCCCGCCGCTCACGAGTCCTCCCAGAGCGGCCCAGGCGAGCGCCGCGCGGTCGTGCCGGGCTGTGCCGGGCTGCGGGTCGGTCGTCGTCTCTGGTGCCGTCATACCGGTTGTTCGGCGCGGAGGGCGCGGACGGATTGACCTGGATCTCCAATCCGATCCGGTCCGGGGTCCGAACCACCTGCAAGAGCCGCTCCGGTTCCCCGCTCCGCACCTCGAGAAGCACCACCCAGAAGGAGAAGAACAATGCGCACCTCTGCACGACTCGCCGCGGCCGGCATCCTCGCCGCAGCCGCCCTCGCCCTCACCGCCTGCTCGTCGGGCAGTGCCTCCTCGGAGCCCTCCAGCGACTCGGGCTCGTCGATGAGCTCGTCCACCCCGTCGGCCTCCACCATGGACCCGGCCGCCGACCTCGTCGGTCCCGGCTGCGCCGCCTACGCTGAGCAGGTCCCGGACGGCGCCGGCTCCGTCGAGGGCATGTCGGAGGCTCCCGTCGCCACCGCGGCGAGCAACAACCCGCTGCTGACCACCCTGGTCGCGGCGGTCTCCGGGAAGCTCAACCCGAAGGTCGACCTGGTCGACACCCTCAACGGCGGCAAGTTCACCGTCTTCGCGCCGGTCGACGACGCGTTCAAGAAGATCGACGCCGCGACGCTCGACACCCTCAAGACCGACGCCGGCGCCGAGACGCTGACGAAGGTCCTGACCTACCACGTGGTCCCCGGTCAGCTGTCGCCGACCGAGGTGGTCGGCACGCACAAGACCGTCGAGGGCGCGGACGTGACCGTCTCCGGCTCCGGTGACGACCTGAAGGTGAACGACGCGAGCGTGATCTGCGGCGGCGTCCACACCGCCAACGCGACCGTGTACCTCATCGACTCGGTGCTGATGCCGCCGGCCGAGTGACGCGCAGCCGCACCACCGTCCGGGCAGTCCGGCCGCTCCCTGCGAGCGGACGGGCTGCCCGTTCGCGTCGTCCGGGGGTACCGTTCAGGCCATGGACACAACCGGATGGATCGTTCTGATCGTCGTGGTCGTGGTGGTCATCATCGTGATCGCCGTGATCGCGCTGCTGGTCGCACGACGGCAGCGCGCCGAGGCGGGTCGCCGCAAGGCGGAGGAGCTGCGCCGATCGGCCGCCGAGGACGACCTCGCCGCCCGCGAGCGGGAGGCCAAGGCGGCCCGCGCCGCCGCCGACGCGAAGCAGGCCGAGGTGGAGGCGGAGCGGTTGCGCCGAGAGGCCGACGCCCGCCAGTCCTCCGCCGCCGACGTGCGCTCGGAGGCGGACGAGAAGCTGCGCCGCGCCGACAGCGCCGACCCGGACGTGCGGACCGACCGCCACGGCAACCGCGTCGGCGACACCGCCGACGACGGCCGCACCACGACGGCGGCGGTC
>NZ_JBPGXM010000169.1:0-6911 GCF_056755495.1 Leifsonia sp. KNZ12-8B | reverse complement strand
CCGCCGTCACCGCACCCGGCGACTGGGAGGAACGCCCCGAGTGGGAGGCGGTGACGGCGGTCAGCGGGTCGAAGCTCACCACCAGCGATCCTCCTCGGGGGTCGTCGCGAGCGTGGCGGCGAGCGAGGCGTCGTCGCGGCCGCGGTGGTACTGGCTCGCGTAGAGCTCCAGGTCGGCGCAGCGCCGGGCGACGGCGTCGTCGAAGGCGAGCGCCGCAGGCCCGAGCACGTCGCGCACGGCCGCAAGGGCGGCGGTCACGGCGTCGGCGACGACACCGCGCACGACGCGAGCCGGTACTGCCGCGTCGCCGCCCGCGTCGATGACGGCGGCCGCCGCTGCGAGCTGCACGCGCGCCGAGTCGACCAGGCGGTACACCTCGCCGACTCTGGCGCCGGACAGGGCGTCGTCCGGACGGGCGGAGGCGCGCTCGACCAGCGCGCGCAGCAGCGGCAGGCAGCCGCCGTACCAGCACGCGGCAACGCCGACCGCGCCCCAGCGGAACCCGGGCCGCGACAGGTACCAGCCGGGTTCGCCGACGGGGACGGCGGCGGCGCCGGAGAAGCGCAGCGGACCGCTCGCGACCTCGGGCAGCCCGCGGGCGACCCAAGCGGTCGGCTCGGCGGTCACCCCGGGCCCGGTCAGGTGAACGGCGAACATCCTCCGCTCGCCGTCCTCGGTGCGGGCGGTCACCAGCGCGTCGGTGAGACGGTCGCCGAGCGAGCACCACGGCTTGACGCCGTGCAGCGTCCACCCGTCGGCGTCGGCCGCTCCCGGTTCGTGGCGCGCCTCCAGCACGGAGCCGGGGGCCTCGGCGGCGAACACTCCCCAGGTGGTTCCCCGCGCGGGAGCGGGATGACCGGCCTCCGCGAGGATCGCGACGGCATCGAGGTGCGGCTCCAGGACCCGCGCGGCCGTGACGTCGGCGCGGGCGACCTCGGCGAGCGCGGCGAACCGCTCGGCGGTCCGCCCGGAGCCGGGCAGAGGCGCGAGCGTCGCCGGGTCGAGCCGCGCGAGGGCGGCGAGCAGCGGCTCCACCCGGCCCGGGTGCGCGGAAGCGACGGCACGATAGTCGCCGAGCGCGGTGGGGGAGGCGACAGGGTCGACGCGCAGACGGGTCACCTCCTCAATGAACCACGGGGCGGGGGAGTTCTCGACCCCTGGGGGCCGCGGCGTACCCTGACCGGCATCCGACGAAGGGAGCCGCCATGTCCACCGCCTCCGAGATGCTCGCCTCCCACCCCTCGGCGGGAGGGGTCGACGCCGCCGCGCTCGCCGCGTGCATCGACGCCTGCGTCGAGTGCGCGCAGGCGTGCACCGCGTGCGCCGACGCCTGTCTCGCCGAGGAGATGGTCGCCGAACTGCGGGAGTGCATCCGCACCGACCTCGACTGTGCCGACGTGTGCGCCGCCACCGCCGCGGTGGTCACCCGCCGGACCGCGCCGCAGGTGGAGGTGCTGCGCGCCCTCCTGGAGGCGTGCCGGGTCGCCTGCGGCACGTGCGCCGCCGAGTGCGAGCAGCACGCGCACATGCACGAGCACTGCCGGATCTGCGCCGAGGCCTGCCGCCGCTGCGAGCGGGCGTGCGCCGACCTGCTCGCCGTGCTCTGACCGTGCCGTGCTCTGACGATGCGGCACCGGCGCAGTCGGTAACGTGGGGGTGATGAACAGCGCTGCCCCCGCCGTCCTCGAGCTGCACGACGTCACCTTCCGCCGCGACGGGAGGAGCATCCTCGACGGGATCGAGCTCACCGTGCGCGCGGGCGAGCACTGGGCGCTCCTCGGGCCCAACGGCGCGGGCAAGAGCACCATGCTCGGGTTCTGCGGTGCGATGACGTTCCCGACCTCCGGAACGGTCGACGTGCTCGGCCGCCGGCTCGGGCGGGTGGAGCTGCAGGAGCTCCGGCGGCACATCGGCCACGTCAACCCGCGCCACCCGGTGCGCTCGCCGCTGACGGCGCTGGAGGTCGTGCTCACCGGCCTGACCGGCACCCTCGAACCGCCGATGCGGTGGGAGGCGAGCGCCGACGAGACGCGCAGGGCTCTCGACCTCATCGACACCGTCGGGCTCGCCGACCGGGCGGACGCCCGCTGGCCCACCATGTCGCAGGGCGAACGCGGGCGCGCGCTGATCGCCCGGGCGCTGGTCGCCGAGCCGAGCCTCCTGCTGCTCGACGAACCCACGACCGGCCTCGACGTCGCGGCGCGCGAGCAGCTGCTGGAGACGG
This sequence comes from Leifsonia sp. KNZ12-8B, assembly GCF_056755495.1. Lineage (NCBI taxonomy): Bacteria > Bacillati > Actinomycetota > Actinomycetes > Micrococcales > Microbacteriaceae > Leifsonia > Leifsonia sp. KNZ12-8B. The sequence continues at coordinate 4,687 of NZ_JBPGXM010000169.1, read as the reverse complement.
TCGACGACCTCTCGCACAGCGCACCGGAGCTGGCCTCGGTGCTCGTGACACACCACCTGGAGGAGCTGCCGGAGACGACCACGCACGCGATGCTGATCGCGCACGGGCGCATCGTCGCCGCGGGCGGCATCGAGGAGGCGGTCACGACGGAGACCGTGACCGCGGCCTTCGAGCACGCCATCCGGGTGGAGCGCGACGGCGGCCGGTGGAGTGCTCGGGCCGTCCGCGAGCGGCGGCGCGCGGCCCCCTAGCCGGGCGCACCGTCCCTCCGTCACTCCAACCGCAGCACCAGCTCCTCCACCGGAGCCCCTGCGCCGGCCGCGTACGACAGCTCGCGCCCGGTCTCCACGAACCCCGCACGGTCGAGCACCCGTCGGGAGCCGATGTTGTCGGCGGCGACCCGCGCGTGCAGCGGGCGCACGGGCTCCGCGGCGACGAGGAGGCGCAGGGCCGCGGTCGCGATCCCGCGGTTCCAGAGGTCGCGGCGGATCCAGTAGGTGACCTCGCGCTCGCCGTCGAGCGTGAACGCCGCGACCGTGCCCGCGAAGGCGCCGTCGGCCTCCACTGTCCGCATCCACACCGTGGGGGAGGAGCGCAGCCGGGCGAGGTGCGCGTCGAAGCCGGCCCGGTCGTTAGGGTCGGCGGCGGTGAACGCGGCCATCCGCACCGCCTCAGGGTCGCGCATCATCGCGAAGATCGCGTCGGCGTCGTCGTCGCCCACCGCGCGCAGCGTCACGTGCATGCGCCCGATGCTAGCGCCGGTACGCTGGGGGACCGTGCCCGACTACGCCATCGCCGACGACGGGGTGCGGCTCGCGTTCGAGGAGCGCGGCAGCGGCGTCCCCGTCCTCCTCATCGCCGGGCAGGCGACCGGGATGCGGGGCTGGGGTCCGTTCGCCGACGCGCTCGCCCAGGACTTCCGGGTGGTCACGTTCGACCACCGCGGGATCGACGACAGCGAGGAGGGCGACCCCGCCCGCTACAGCACCCGGCTGTTCGCCGACGACGCGGCAGCGGTGCTCGACGCGGCCGGTGTTGCGGCCGCGCACGTCGTCGGCCACTCGATGGGCGGGAGGGTCGCGCAGTGGCTCGCGGCCGAGCACCCCGCGCGCGTGCGCCGGCTGGTGCTCATCGCGACGAGCGCGAACGACCGGGTCGCGCCGCGCCGCGACCCGGCGGCCGTCGCCGACCTGCTGAGCGGCGACCGCGAGCGCATGACCCCGCTGTTCTTCGATGGCGCGTGGGCCGAGGCGCACCCGGGAACGGTCGACGCGTTCTTCACCCGCACGGCCTCGCGCCCGGCCCTCCGCGGGCACTTCGCCGCGAGCCGCGACCACGACGCGCTGGAGGCGCTGGGCCGCATCCGCGCCGAGACCCTGGTCTTGCACGGCACCCGGGACGCGCTGACGCCCGCCCCGCACGCCCGCCGGCTGGCCGAGGGGATCGCGGGGGCGCGGCTCGACGAGCGCGACGCGAGCCACGGCCTCCACCTCGACACCCCGGAGGTCGTGGAGGCCGTGCGCGCCTTCCTGCTGCCGCCGGCGCAGCGCGGCTGAGCCGCCGGCGCTGGGCCGGCCGCCGCTGAACCGGCCGCCGCTGAGCCGGCCGCCGCTCAGCCGGCCGCCGCCGAACCGGCCGTCGCTGGGGGCCGACCCTGGCCCGACCATCCGTGCTGTCACGGAAAATCCGAGTTTCTCTCGACAAGGTCTGGTGCGAGCCGGCGCGAAGCGGGCATCCTGTGCTCCGGTGCGCCCCGCTGTGCGGCCACCGGACACCCGAGAACACCCGAACAGGAGACCCCCATGTCGCTCACCGAGACCGCCGTCTCGGATCGCTTCCGAGACCTCGCCGCGCGCCTCACCGGCTCCGTGGTGACCGCCGCCGACCCGGACTGGGACGCGGCCCGCCAGGCGTGGAACCTCGCCGCCGACCAGCGCCCGGAGGCCGTCGTCGTCGCGGCCGACGTGCAGGACGTCGTCGCGGCCGTCGAGTTCGCCGCCGCCAACGACCTCCACGTCGTCCCGCAGGGCACCGGCCACCTCGCCGGACCGCTCGGCGACCTCTCCGGCGTGCTGCTGCTGCGCACCGCCGCCCTCCGCGCGGTCGACGTCGATGCCGACGCCCGCACCGTCCGCGTCGGCGCCGGCGTGGTGTGGGGCGAGGTCACGGCCGCGCTCGCGCCGCACGGCCTGGCCGCGCTGGCCGGCTCGTCCGCGGACGTCGGCGTCGCCGGCTACCTGACCGGTGGAGGCTACAGCTGGCTCGCGCGCGAGCACGGGCTGGGCTGCACGGCCGTCACCGCGTTCGAGGTCGTCACCGCCGAGGAGGAGCCCGAGCTGTTCTGGGCGCTGCGCGGCGGCGGCGGGAACACCGCGATCGTCACCTCCCTGACCATGACGGTCTTCCCGATCCCGCAGGTGTACGCCGGCATGATCCTGTACCCGCTGGAGCGGGTGACGGAGGTGCTGCGCGCGTACGAGCGGTGGACGCGGGACCTCACCGAGGCGGCGACCACCTGCGTGCGGATCGTGCGCGTGCCGCCGATGCCGGACATCCCGGAGTTCCTGCGCGGCAAGGCGTTCGTCGGCGTGGACGGCGCGATCGACCTGCCCGACGACGAGGCGGCGGCGGTGCTGCAGCCGCTGCGCGACCTGGGCCCGGTGATCGACACGTTCGGTCCGCTGCCCACCGCGCAGCTCGGGATGCTGCACATGGACCCGCCCGGGCCCGTGCCGGGGATCGGCGACGGCCTCATCCTCAGCGATCTCACCGAGGGCGCGATCGAAGCGCTGGTCGACGTGGCCGGGCCGGAGGCGCAGACCGCGCTGCTCGCGGTCGACCTGCGGCACCTGGGCGGCGCGGTCGCTCGGCCCGCCGAGCAGGGCGGCGCGCTCGACCACCTGTCAGGGCGCTTCCTGCTCTACGCGGTCGGCGTCGTGGCGGACCCGGCGCTCGTGCAGGCGATCCGCGGCGACCTGGCGACGCTGCGCGGCGCGCTGGAGCCGTGGACCGAGCCGATCGACTACGCGAACTTCCGCGAGGTGGCGGTGGAGGCGACCCGCTTCTTCGGTCAGGAGACCCTCGACCGCCTGCGCGCCGTGAAGCACCGCTACGACCCGCAGAACGTCATCCGCACCGCCCACCCGCTGGCCTAGCCCCCGGCGAGTCGCACACCGCCGAGTACGCGGACTCTCCGCGTACTCGGCGGTTTTCGCGCGAATTCGCGCGTACTCGGGGGTTACGTCCTGAAGGCTCCGTCGCGGGCGGACTCCAGGAAGAGCGCGTAGTCGGCCTCCGCCTGGTCCGCGTACGCCTCCGCCCAGCGGGTGACCGCCCGGACGAACGCGTCGCCTCCGCCGAGGTAGCCCGCGATGAAGGCCGCTTTCGGCGAGCGCGCGTGCGCCCTGGCCAGCACCGCCGCGCACACCCGCGCGTAGTCGTGGAACTGCGCCCGGTTCATCGCCGCCAGGTCGAAGGACGCGTTCCGGTTGCGGAACATCCGCATGTAGAACCGGAACCCCTCCGCCGTGACGTACCCGAGGAACGGGTCGGAGACGGCCTGCAGGATGCGCTGGCACGCCACGACGCGGTAGCCCTGCTCGTCGGGCAGCAGCACCGGGTCCAGGTATCCAGGCAGCGGCTGCACCCCGCCGAACCGCTCGACGACCGAGCTGGTCGCCTCCTTCAGCTGCAGGAGCAGCACCTCGTCGACCGGCCCGACGAGCGCGAGGATGAAGCACCGGGTGCCGACGCTGCCCACCCCGACCACGCGCCGGGCGATGTCGGCGATGCGCATCTGCGAGAGCAGCAGCGCCACGTTGGGCGGCACGGTCTGGCGGTAGCGCTCGAACGCCAGCAGCGCCTCGTCGCGCAGCTCGGGCTCCAGCCGGGTGAGGACGGGCGGCTGCTCGACGAACCGGAACCCGCCGTCGCCGCCGTCGGTGAGGACGCGCCGGGCGACCCGCTCGCTGGTCCGCTTCTCCGACGAACGCACGACCTCGGCGATGAGCCGCTCCATGTCCTCGCTCAGCCGGCGCCGGCGCTCGCGCACCGAGGTCGGGGTGAAGTACCGCTCCTGCAGCGGCAGCCGCAGCGCGCGGCGGAGCCAGTCGCGGTAGACGCCGGCCGCGGCGGTCACCGTCTCGCGGATGCGGTCGTCGGGGAGCCGCAGCGACCGGCCGGCGAGCACCACGCTCGTGAGCAGCCGCTTCACGTCCCACTCCCACGGGCCGACCGTCGCCTCGTCGAAGTCGTTGATGTCGAACACCATGGACTGCTCCGGCGAGCGGTAGATGCCGAAGTTCGACAGGTGCGCGTCGCCGCAGATGACGACCTCGGCCCCGGTCTGCGGTCCCGCGGCCAGGTCCGCGGCCTGGATGGCGGCCGTCCCCCGGTAGAAGGCGAACGCGTCGGCACTCATCCGCTCCACCCGCAGATCGATGAGGTTCTGCAGCCGCTGCTCGTGCTGCGCCCGCAGGATGCCGATCGGGTCGCGGCCGGGCGGCGGGGCGTACTCCGCGTGCGCCGAGCGCGGGACGTCGGTGCGGCGCTCGTGCCCCGCCTCCCGCAGCTCGGACTCCAGCAGTGGGCTCTCGGCGCTGGCCGGGCTGGTCTGGGCACTCATGGCGCACCTCCCTCGGGCGCGCTCATCATAGGGCGGGAGGGGCGGGCGCGGGGATGGGCAGTC
>NZ_JBPGXM010000168.1:0-6895 GCF_056755495.1 Leifsonia sp. KNZ12-8B | reverse complement strand
GGCGGTTTTCGCGTGAATGCGCGCGTACTCGGCGGGTGCCGGCGGGGGGGTCAGGGGCGCGGGCGGAGGGTGAGGGTCTGCTCGGCCGCGGCCGTGACGGCCGGGCGGGTGAACGGCCAGGGACGGGTCTGGCCGCGCGCCCAGAGGTCCGTCTGGTCGGCGTAGTGCGGGTCGAAGGCGTGACCGGAGGCTCCGGTCAGGTTGATCCAGCGGCTGTCGTCGAAGTCGGCGAGGTCGATGACCATCCGCATGGACGGCACGCGGACGACCTCGTAGCCCTGGTCGGCGTCCCAGCCGGTCGCGTCGACGACGCTCGACCCTCCGCCCACCGGGTACGGCCCGCGGTTGAACAGCCACTCGATCACCGGCACGCCCGACTCGCCGAGGCTGGCGTTGCGCAGCTCCAGGGTGTGGAGGCGGTCCCAGCGCCACGACGACGTGTCGTGGCCGAGCAGGTCCCTGGTCTTCGTCCAGGCGGCGTTCGCGACGGCCGTGAGCATCGAGTCGCGGTCCTTCGCGCCGAGATCGGGGTCCGCCCACCAGCCGGAGTCCGGCCGCTCGACGAGGTTCTGCACGACCGCGAACCAGCGGTCGCCGCCCTGCGGGACCGTCGTCTTCGGCAGCTTCTTCGCGAACATGTCGGCGAGCAGCGTGCGCCAGAACACCGCGAAGTACGCGGCCGCCGCGCTGTCGGCGTCGTCACGGTGGTCCCACTCGGCCAGCAGCCGGCCCGCGTGCGCGACCCCGGAGTCGGGGTCGGCCGCGTCGCCGAGGCGGACGATCAGAGGCGCGAGCGTCGCGGCGTTCGCGTCGTACGTGTCGAGCTGGAGGGCGCTGAGGTCGGCGGACCCGACCTTCTTCCCGTCGGCGATCATCGTCTGGAGGCGCACCTGCAGCTCGTTGGCCCGATAGCCGTAGTCCCAGTCCGCCGTGATCATGGCCGGGTAGCCGGGGCCGACGGCCGCGTTGTTCGCCGTGACGATGAGGCCGGACGGCGGGTTGAGGACCGACGGCAGCTGATCGTAGGGGATGGTCCCCACCCAGCCGTAGCTGCTCGACCAGCCCGGGACCGGCATGGTTCCGTCGCCCTGGGCGCGGACCGGGACGCTGCCGGGCGCCTGGTAGCCGATGTTCCCGTCGACGTCGGCGTAGACGAGGTTCTGCGACGGCACCTGGAACTGCGCGGCGGCCGCCCGGAAGCCTGCCCAGTCGCGTGCGGTGTCGAAGGCGAAGATCGCGCCGGCGGTCGGCCCCGGCGTCAGTGCGGTCCACTGCAGCGAGAGCTGGAACTGCTGCGCGGGCACACCGAGCTTGCCGGCCTGGTCCTTCGCGATCGCCCGGAAGCCGTCGCTGATGCCGGTGACGATCGGGCCGTGCCTGGTCGACCGGACCCGGATCTCCACATCCTTGCCGCCCGCCACCCTGATGCGCTCGGGCCGGACGGTGAGCGGGACCTGCTGCCCGTCGTACTCGTACGTATCGCCGGTCACCTTCTCGAGGTAGAGATCGGTGACGTCGGGCCCGAGGTTGGTGAACCCCCACGCGATGCGGTCGTTGTGGCCGATCACCACGCCAGGGAACCCCGAGAAGCCGAACCCGCTCACGTCGAACGGGCACTCCGGCCCGACCGTCGTGCAGTGCAGCCCGACCTGGTACCAGACCGACGGCATGGAGGCGCCGAGGTGCGGGTCGTTGGCGAGCAGCGGCTTGCCGGTATCGGTGTGGGCGCCGGAGACGACCCACGAGTTCGAGCCGATATCGTCGCCGGCAGGCCCCATCAGCCGGGGGAGCGCGTCGACGGAGGAGGCGACCTGCTCCAGCTCGGAGCGGTACGCCTCGGCGGGCGGCGCGTCGGTGTCGGCGGAGGCGGCCCCCGCGGTCGCGGACGGCGGCGTCACCCGCTCGGGCGAGCCTCCGCCCAGGTCGGTGATGGTCGGGTGCGCATTGTACGGGTAGCCGGGATGGAGGACGGCGATCTGCTCCGGCGTCAGCCTGGTCGACAGCAGAGCCCGGTCGACCTCGTCCTCGAGGTTGGAGCGCAGGTCCCACGCCATCGCCTTGAGCCAGGCCACCGAGTCGGCGGGGGTCCAGTGCTCGGGGGTGTAGCCCGGGTTCTGCAGGCCGAGCACGGCGTACTCCAGCGACAGCTCGGCGCCGGAGTGCCGGTCGAGGTAGGCGTTCACCCCGTCGGCGTAGTCCTGGTAGTACCGCAGCGCGGTGGGGTCGAGCTGCTTCACCTCCTGCTCGGCGACCTGCCGCCAGCCGAGCGTGCGGATGAACACGTCGGTCGGTACCTGGCTCGCCCCGAACAGCTCGGCGAGGCGGCCGGAGGTGACGTGACGGCGGAAGTCCATCTCCCAGAACCGGTCCTGCGCGTGCACGTACCCCTGCGCGCGGAACAGGTCGTGGGCGGTCGCCGCCTCGATCTGCGGCACGCCGGCGCTGTCGCGGCGGACGGTCACCGGCGCGGTGAGCCCCGGCACGTCGACGGTGCCCGAGGTCTGCGGGAACGACCGCGCCACCGTCCAGATCGCGACGCCGCCCGCGGCGGCGACGAGCAGCACGACGACGGCGAGCACGATTCCGAGCGCGCGAAAAGCGCTGCGCTGGCGTGTCAGCCGGGGGGTGTCTTCGCCCACGTCTCTCCCTCGAGCTCGCTCTGCGCGGGCCCGAGTCGCTCGGGACCTGCCGTGCTTGGGACTTTAACGCATGCGGGCGACGGGCCGGTCACCGCGACGTGAGCGCCGCCCATGCCATCGCCTCCAGCACCGGGCGCACGGAGGCGGCGTCGACCGGCGCAGAGCCGATGCGGGCGGAGTGCGGCGTCGAGTTGATGAGGCCGAAGGTCGCCTGCACCCTGACCCGCAGCTCGTCGGGGGAGAGGGCGGGGTGGAGCGCGCTGAGCACGCCCATCCAGAGCTCGACATAGCGGCGCTGCAGCCGCCGCACCTCGCGGCGCTCCGTGTCGGGGAGGGCGTCGAGGTCGCGGTCCTGCACGCGGATGGTGTCCGGCTCGCTGAGGGCGAAGTCGACGTGGAAGGCGATCAGGCCGCGCAGCGCCTCCGCCGGGCCGGCCGCGTCCGCCTCCACCGCCGCGCCGCCCTCGAGCAGCGACTCGCTGACGCCGACGAGCAGCGCGGCGAGCACCGCCTGCTTGGAGGGGAAGTGCCGGTACACCGCCGGTCCGCTGACCCCGGCGGCCGCGCCGAGATCCTCGATCGACACGCCGTTGAAGCCGCGCTGGGCGAACATGCCGGCCGCGGCCTCCAGCAGGGTGGCGCGGCGGTCGGCCTTCGCCTGGCTGCGCTGGGTGGGGCGGGTCGTCGTCATCGTCGGCTCCGAGCGGGTCTGGACATTCCGGTTAATGAACACTAACCTGAAACTCGGTTAGCAGTCACTAACCCGTTGTCGATGAGGACGAGGGAGGGTCATGGCGACCCTGATGACCACCGCGCAGGACGCGCCGCAGCGCGCCGGTGCCGGAGACGCCGCCGCAGCAGACGCGTTCGGGCGCAACGACGCCGCGCAGCGCGCGCTGGCCGACGACCTCCGCCGACGCCTGGCGGTCGCCGCCGAGGGCGGCCCGGAGCGCGCCCGCGAGCGGCACGTCGCGCGCGGCAAGCTCCTCCCGCGCGACCGGATCGACGCGCTGCTCGACGAGGGCAGCCCGTTCCTCGAGCTGGCGCCCCTCGCCGCGACCGGCATGTACGGGGACGAGTGCCCAGCCGCCGGCGTCATCGCGGGCATCGGGCTCGTGGCCGGCCGGCACGTGATGATCGTGTGCAACGACGCGACGGTCAAGGGCGGCACCTACTACCCGATGACGGTCAAGAAGCACCTGCGGGCGCAGGAGGTCGCGCTCGAGAACCGGCTGCCCTGCATCTACCTGGTCGACTCCGGCGGCGCGTTCCTGCCGATGCAGGACGAGGTGTTCCCCGACCGCGACCACTTCGGCCGTATCTTCTACAACCAGGCCCGGCTGTCGGCGGCGCGCATCCCGCAGATCGCTGCCGTGCTCGGGTCGTGCACCGCGGGCGGCGCATACGTGCCCGCGATGAGCGACGAGACGGTGATCGTCCGCAACCAGGGCACGATCTTCCTCGGCGGGCCCCCGCTCGTGAAGGCGGCGATCGGCGAGGTCGTGACGGCCGAGGAGCTCGGCGGCGGCGACCTTCACGCGCGCACCTCCGGCGTGGTCGACCACCTGGCCGAGGACGACGAGCACGCCCTCGCGATCGTGCGCGACATCGTGGCGACCCTCCCGCCTCCCGCCGCTCCGGCCTGGGAGGTGCTGCCCGCTCGCGAGCCGGCCGCCGACCCGGCTGAGCTGTACGGCGTCGTGCCGGTCGACGTGCAGGCGCCCTACGACGTGCACGAGGTCATCGCGCGGCTCGTCGACGCGGGAGCATGGAGCGAGTTCAAGCCCGAGTACGGGACCACACTGGTCACCGGAGTCGCGCGCCTGCACGGGCACCCGATCGGCATCGTCGCGAACAACGGCGTGCTGTTCGCCGAGTCGGCGCAGAAGGGCGCGCACTTCATCGAGCTGTGCGACCAGCGCGGCATCCCGCTGCTGTTCCTGCAGAACATCTCCGGCTTCATGGTCGGCCGCGACTACGAGGCGGGCGGCATCGCCAAGCACGGCGCCAAGATGGTGACGGCGGTCGCGACCACGCGCGTCCCGAAGCTCACGGTCGTCATCGGCGGCTCGTTCGGCGCCGGCAACTACTCGATGTGCGGGCGCGCCTACTCGCCGCGGTTCCTGTGGATGTGGCCGGCCGCGCGCATCTCGGTCATGGGCGGCCAGCAGGCCGCCAGCGTGCTCGCCACGGTCAAGCGCGACCAGCTCGACGCCAGAGGCGAGGAGTGGAGCGCCGAGGACGAAGCCGCCTTCCGCGCCCCGATCGCCGCGCAGTACGAGCAGCAGGGCAACCCGTACTACTCCACCGCGCGGCTCTGGGACGACGGCGTGATCGACCCCGCCGACACCAGGACAGTGCTCGGCCTCGCGCTCGACGTCATCTCCCGCACCCCCCTTCCCGACCCGGCCTTCGGGCTCTTCCGGATGTGATCGCCATGCCCACCGCGCTCTTCGGCACCGTCCTCGTCGCGAACCGCGGCGAGATCGCCTGCCGTGTCATCCGCACCCTGCACCGCCTGGGCATCCGCGCGGTCGCGGTCTACAGCGACGCCGACGCGGGGGCGCCGCACGTGGCGCTCGCCGACGAGGCCGTCCGGCTCGGCCCGGCACCCGCCCGCGAGAGCTACCTCGACGTGGAGGCCGTGGTCGCCGCCGCGCGCGCGACCGGCGCCGAGGCCGTGCACCCGGGGTACGGCTTCCTCTCCGAGAACCCCGCGCTGGCGCAGGCGTGCGAGCGAGCGGGCATCGTCTTCGTCGGTCCCGGCGTCCACGCCCTCGAAGTCATGGGCGACAAGATCGCCGCCAAGCGCGAGGTCACCCGGCACGGCGTCCCGACCATCCCGGGGATCGCCGAGCCCGGCCTGAGCGACGACCAGCTGATCGCGGCGGCCGAGCGGATCGGCTACCCGGTGCTCGTGAAGCCGTCGGCGGGCGGCGGCGGCAAGGGCATGCAGGCGGTCCGCGCCGCGGCCGAGCTGCCGGAGGCGCTGCGCACGGCGCGCCGCGTGGCCGCGGCGGCATTCGGCGACGACACGCTCTTCCTGGAGCGCCTGGTCAGCGCGCCCCGGCACATCGAGGTGCAGGTGCTCGCCGACCGGCACGGCGCGATCGTGCACCTCGGCGAGCGCGAGTGCTCCCTCCAGCGCCGGCACCAGAAGGTGATCGAGGAGGCGCCGTCCCCGCTGCTCGACGCGGTCACCCGGGCGCGGATCGGGGAGGCCGCATGCCAGGTGGCGGCGAGCGTCGACTACGTCGGCGCGGGCACCGTCGAGTTCCTGGTGGCGGCGGAGGCGCCGGACGAGTTCTTCTTCATGGAGATGAACACGCGCCTCCAGGTCGAGCATCCGGTCACCGAGCTGGTCACCGGCGTCGACCTCGTCGAGCAGCAGCTGCGGATCGCCGCTGGCGAGCCGCTCACGCTCGCGCAGGAGGACATCCGGCTGACCGGGCACGCCGTCGAGGCGCGGGTCTACGCCGAGGACCCGAGCCGCGGCTTCCTGCCCGCGGGCGGGCGGGTGCTCGCCCTGCGCGAGCCGACGGGTGAGGGGGTGCGCGTCGACAGCGGGCTCGCCGCCGGGCTGCCGGTCGTCACCGAGTACGACCCCATGCTCGCGAAGGTGATCGCGTGGGGTCCTGACCGGGCGGAGGCGCTCGCCCGGCTCGACCGCGCGCTCGCCGGCACGGCGATCCTCGGCGCGGTGACCAACGTGGGGTGGCTGCGCGGCCTGCTCGCCGATCCCGAGGTGCGCAGCGGCGCGATGGACACGACCCTCATCGATCGCCGGGTCGCGGCGGGGGAGGGGCAGGACGACGGCGACGCGCCCTCGGTCGGCGAGCTCGTGGCCGCCGCGCTGGTCGCGCACCGCGACCGCGAGGCCCGGCCGCCCGCCGGCGTCGGGACCGTCTGGGCGGCATCGACCGGCTGGCGGCTCGGCTCGCCGCGGCCGGTGCGCTACGACATCGCCGGGCGGGAGGTCGCGGTCGCCGGCGGGCGGGTGTCGATCGACGGCGACGAGCACGATGCGTCATTGCGCCTCCTGCCTGGGGCCGCCGGCTCGCCCGACGTCGCGCTGCTCAGCCTGGACGGTCTGGTCACGCGCTTCGACGTCGCGCGCGACGGCGACGCAGCAACCGGTGCCGGCACCTCCGCTGGCACCGGCACCGTGTGGCTCGGCCATGAGGGGCGCGCCCGCGCGCTGCGGCTGCGCGACCGGGCCGAGCGGCTCGCGGAGCGCCTGTCTCTTATACACATCT
>NZ_JBPGXM010000167.1:0-6898 GCF_056755495.1 Leifsonia sp. KNZ12-8B | reverse complement strand
AGATGTGTATAAGAGACAGGGCTGACATGCCCGCAGTCCACCGCAGGCGGTTATGCGGGGCCGATGCCGTGTCGAGCAGCGCGGTGCGGGCTCGCTATGGAGTTGCCGAGCGCAGGAACGCGACCGCGTCGGCTATCCCGCCGCCATCTCCCCCGTGTAGAACCCGTACGTCGCGTCCGCCCCGCGCGCCGCCGTCTCCTGGTCGGCGCCGTCGGCCATGTGCGCAGCGGCCCAGCGGTCGGCGGCGGCGCGGGTGAAGGCCTTGCCCTCGTCGGAGAGCGCCCACTCCAGGCCCTCCTCCGGCGTGATGCGGCCCTCCAGCGACCCCAGGTGCAGGGCGAGGCCGACGAGCGCCTGGTCCCAGCCCACCCCGGTGGCGCCAGGGCCGAACGTCTCCCACATGCCGTCGGGGACGTCCGCGACGCGGGCGATGTGCTCCAGCTCGAACCGGGTGCGGTCGGGACCGAGGGACTCCAGCCGCACCGTCACCCACGAGATCGCCCCGCCGAACTCCCACGTCACGTGGTAGCTCGCGGCGCCTCCGGCCGGCGGCTGGCAGGCCAGCACCTCGCCGCCCGCGTTGCCGGTGAGCTGATAGCGGCCGCCGAGCCGCAGGTCGCCCTCGATCGGCAGGAACCAGCGAGGGATGCGCTCGGGACTCGTCGTCGCCTCCCACACGTCGTCGATGGCGGCGGGGTAGTCCTGCGCGATCGTCTGGATGCGAGCGGGCTCGCCGTCCACCTCTTCTGTGCGCAGGGCGCGGGTGACCGCGTCGATCTGCGATGTCACGTCGACCATGGGTCGCTCCTCACTTCTTCGTGTCGGGATGTGTTTCGGATGGCTTCGCCAGACGGCGCTCGCGCCTCCCCCGGGCGAGCTCGGTGCCGAGCGCGGCGAGCGGTCCCTGCCAGAACCGCTCGAACGGGCTCAGCCAGGCGTTCACCTCCCGGAGGCCGCGGGGGTCGACCGCGTAGAGGCGGCGCGTCCCCTCCGGCCGCACGGTGGCGAAGCCCTGCTCTCGCAGCACCCGCAGGTGCTGCGAGACGGCCGGCTGGCTGATGCCGAACTCGTCGGCGATCACCGCGCAGATGGCGCCGGCGGACTCCTCCCCGCCGGCGAGGATCTCGAGGATCCGCCGCCGCACCGGGTCGCCCAGGACGTCGAATGCGTGCATGGGGACATTATTGCGCGGCTACTTATATAAGGCAATGGTTAAACAGACCAGCCGACATTTCCCCGCCGTCGACCCCTTGCGAGGACCCCGGGTCGGGGGGAGCATCCAGTCCGTTGATGCACTCCTGTGTGCGACGGGACACCGGGATGAGGCCCGCTGTGCAGAGCGATCGGGGAGACCCGAGCCCGACTCCGACGACCACCATGGTCCCGGGCTGCCTCTGATGTTCCGGGCGACCTGCCCCGCTCCCAGAGCTGTGACCGCCGGCGTCTCGCAGTACCGGATCATCACAACGCATGGAAGACAGAGATCATGAAAGCAGTCGTGTACGAAGGCGCGCGATCGGTCAGCGTCAACGACGTCCCGGATGCCCGCATCGAGCGGCCGACGGACGCCCTCGTCCGGATCACCACCACCAACATCTGCGGATCCGACCTGCACATGTACGAAGGGAGGACCGACTTCGAGACCGGGCGCTGGTTCGGCCACGAGAACATGGGGCAGGTCATCGAGGTCGGTGACGGCGTCGACAAGGTGAAGGTGGGCGACTACGTCGTCCTGCCGTTCAACGTCGCGTGCGGCCACTGCAAGAACTGCGAACGCGGCCTCACCAACTACTGCCTGACGGCGCAGCCGAACGACGAGTGGGCCGGAGCTGCTTACGGCTTCGCCGACATGGGCCCCTGGGCGGGCGGTCAGGCGGAGTTCCTGCGGGTGCCGTGGGCCGACTTCAACTGCCTGCGGCTCGGAGAGGACGCCGAGGAGAAGCAGACCGACTACGTGATGCTGGCCGACATCTTCCCGACGGGCTACCACGCCACCGAGATGGCGAACGTCAAGCCGGGAGACCAGACGGTCATCTACGGAGCCGGGCCGGTGGGCTGCATGGCCGCCTACTCCGCCATCATCAAGGGCGCGAGCAAGGTCATGGTCGTCGACCGCCACCCCGACCGGCTGAGGCTGATCGAGGAGATCGGCGCCATCCCGATCGACGACTCCAAGGTCGACCCGGTCGAGGCCGTCAACGAGATGACGATGGGGCTGGGCGCCGACAACGGATGCGAGTGCGTCGGATACCAGGCGCACGACGTGGAGGGCCACGAGCACCCCAACATGACCCTGAACCGGCTGGTCAAGTCGGTCAGGTTCACGGGTGAGATCGGGGTGGTCGGGGTGTACATCCCGCAGGATCCGGGGGCGTCCGACGAGCTGGCCAAGCAGGGCGAGGTGGTCTTCGACTTCGGGGAGTTCTGGTTCCGCGGTCAGAAGATGGGCAGCGGACAGGCTCCGGTGAAGAAGTACAACAGGCGGCTGCGGGACCTCGTCGCAGCGGGCAAGGCGACCCCGTCGTGGATCGTCAGCCACGAGCTGCCCCTGGAGGAGGCGCCGAACGCCTACGAGCACTTCGACAACCGCGACGAAGGCTGGACCAAGGTCGTCCTGCACCCCGTCGGCGCCTGACATGTCCACCAGCACCAGCGGTCGCCGCAAGTCGTCGACGACCCGCCGGGTGCTCTCCGCCCGCCGCGCGCTCCTCTGCGTCGCGGCGGGCGGGGTGGCCGGCATCGTCGCAGCGCTCCTCGTCGCCCCGCCCCTCGGTCCTCTGGTGGGATGGTGCATCGCCGGCCTCACGGCACTCGTGTGGGTCTGGCGGATCTGCTGGCTGCAGGATCCGGAGGGCACCGAGCGCGTCGCCCGCGAGGAATCGATCTCGCACGTGACCGACGACGCGATCGTCACGGCGTGCCTCGCCAGCGTCGCCGCCGTGATCCTGGCTGTCGTGCAGGCCAGGGACCGGAGCGGAGACCCGGTCTCCGTGGCGCTCGTCATCCTGGGCTGCCTCGGGACCATCGTGGCCTGGGCGCTGGTGAACACCGTCTACGCCCTGAAGTACGCGCGCATGTACTTCATCGACCACCGAAGGGGCGGGTTCGACCTCAAGCAGGAGACGCAGCCGGCCTACAGCGACTTCGCCTACTTCGCCTTCACGATCGGGATGTCGTACTCGGCGTCCGTGATCCAGCCGACCGCGACAGACATCCGTCGCAAAGCGCTCGCGCACGCCCTCCTGTCGTACTTCTTCGGCACGGTCCTGATCGCGGTGGCGATCAACCTCGTGACCAGCATCGGCCAGAGCGGAGGCTGAGGCTCACGCGGCCACCGGCTGCCGCGTCGCGTCGAACTCGACGGTCAGCGGCGTCGGCCTGAACCCCTTCACGATCAGCCAGATCCCCAGCGACAGCTCGAACACGGCGACCGGCAGCGCGGCGAGGACCGCGAACGGCGAGACCTGGGGGTAGACGCCGAAGAACACCGCGACGTCGGAGGCCAGGAGCAGCGGCGCGCCGATGAAGGCGACGATCGGGAAGACGCGGGGGACGATGGCCGACCGGTACAGCAGGTAGCCCAGGAGCAGGTCGCACGCGACGGGCATCAGGCTCTGCGAGAGCAGGAACGTCCAGTTGTACGTGGCGAGCAGACCGTGGCCCATCGTGACCAGGGCCGCCGGACTCGTTCCGGCCAGGCCGGCGACGTCGTTGCGGAGGGTCATGATCGTGAGCAGGCTGACGACGCTGACGAAGGTCAGGCACGTCTCCAGGAGCCGGGCCGCCACCAGGCCGAGGCCGGCGGTATGGCTGATCCGCCTGGTGATCGGATACAGCACGAGAGCGGTGGCGATGCCGGCCAGTCCGACGACGACCTCCGACAGGGCGCCCCACTGCAGGCCGGCGGTGCTTCCTGCCCCCAGGATGAAGGCGCCGACGTTGTTCTTGATGGGCGCGTAGAGGGCCAGCGTGGGGATCGAGACGAACGTGAGCACGTACAGGATGCCGACGCTCAGCGAGATCCGCCTCGTCGGCAGCATCCGGCGCCGTGGGAGGGGTGCTCTCACCGGAGGGGTGATGTCGGTGTTGGAGGCCATGGTGTGCTCCTTAGCTGATTCCGACCAGTGCGGCGCTGACCTGCCAGAGGCGCGCCGCCACGGCGGTGTCGTGACTGCGTGCGGAGGATCTCCGCGGTGTGCTGTTGATGAAGTACTCGCCGCTCGTGGCGGCGAGTTGCGGCGAGGAGGCGACGTGGATCGAGGTCGCCGCGCCGGCGTCGGCGTTCTTCATGAAGGGCCGGATCACCGGGACGATCAGCTTCTGCAGCCTGCTCGGGTCGGCGGCGCCGAAAGCGGTGTCGACGAGCCCCGGGTGCACGGCGTTGACGGTGACCGTGCCGCCGGCGAGCCTCCTCGCCAGTTCGTAGGTGAAGAGGATGTCGGCGAGCTTGGACTGGCTGTACGCCCGTGAGCCGGAGTAGGACCGCTCGCCCTGGAGATCGTCGAAGTCGATCCGGCCGGTGGCGTGGGCGTTCGAGGCGACCGTGACGATGCGGGCCGGTGCGCTCTCCCTCAGTCTGTCGAGCAGGAGGGAGGTGAGGAGGAACGGAGCGAGGTGGTTGAGCGCGAACGTGCGCTCGAGTCCATCGGCGGTGACGTGCCGGGTGGCCCAGAACCCTCCCGCGTTGTTGACCAGGACGTCGATGCGGTCGAGGCGGCGCAGGACCTCGTCGGCCAGCCGTCGCACCTCGGCCTGGGAGGACAGGTCGGCGGTGAACGCGTCGGCCCGGCCGCCCTCACCGCGGATCTCGCGCACGACGTCCTCTGCGCGCTCCCGGTTCCGGCCCACCACGGCGAGCCGCGCCCCCGACCGCGCCAGCCCCAGCGCCGTCGACCGGCCGATCCCCCCGCTGCCGCCGGTGACCAGCACGGTTCGGCCGGCCATCGCACTCCCCCGCCGGGATGTCATCTCGACCGACCGTCCATGACTGCACCTCCGTGCTGTCGTACTATGTACGACGGTATCGTACAAAGTACGATCTGGCGATAGGCTGGAGAAGACATGTCCGAGCCGAGCCGCACGAGCGCCGTCGAGCGCGTCCCGCTGAGTCGCGAGCGCATCCTGAGCGGGGCGATGGGACTGGCCGGCGCGTCGGGCATCGGGTCGCTGACGATCCGCTCGCTGGCGCAGGAGCTCGGGGTCCGGCCGATGTCGATCTACCACTACGTCGCGACCAAGGACGAGCTCCTCGACGGCATGGTCGACCGGGTCTTCGAACAGATCGACCTCCCGTCGGCATCCGGTGCGTGGCGGGAGGAGCTGCACGGCTGGGCGCACTCCGCTCGGCGCGTGCTGACCAGGAACTCGTGGGCGATCGCGCTGCTGGAGTCCCGCGCCACGCCGGGACCGGCCACCCTCCGCCACCACGACCGGATCATCGGCGTCCTGCGCGGTGCGGGGCTCCCTGCTCCGATGACGGCCCACGCCTACGCCCTCCTCGACAGCTACGTGTACGGATTCGCGATCCAGGAGTCGGCGCTGCCGTTCACGCGGCCCGGTGCGAGCACCACGCCGCCGGTCACCGGATCGTTCGCCGCCGACTACCCCCACCTCGCCGAACTGGCCGCCGCGCACGTCGTCCGGCCCGGCCACGATTTCGGCGACGAGTTCGAGGTGGGGCTCGCCATCGTCCTCGACGGGCTGGCGGGGCTGATCCCCGGGGCGTGAGGGGCCGCGCCGCGTACGCCGCGTACGCCGCGCACGGGAATCACCGGGGCCGGCACCGGGTTCTCAGCTGCATGGATCTCGATCTCACGAATCGCGTCGCCCTCGTCGTGGGCGGCACCGGCTTCATCGGCTCGGCGGTCGCCGGCCGCCTCCGCGCGGAGGGTGCGACCGTCGTCGTCGCGTCCCGCAGCGGCGGCGACGGCGACGGCGTGACCCTCGACGCGTCCGACGAGGAGTCGGTGCGCCAGGCCGTCGACACCGTGCTGCAGCGCCACGGGCGCATCGACGCCCTCGTGGTCACCGCCGCACCCGCCGCGCAGACGCTCGACCCGGCCCGCGGCTCCGACCCCGGCCAGATCCTGAGCGCGATCGACGGCAAGGCGCTGGCGTTCCTCCGCGTCGCCACGGCCGTGATCCCGACGATGCGGGAGGCCGGCTTCGGCCGGATCGTCGTCATCAGCGGGCAGAACGCCTACTTCACGGGGAACATCACCACCTCGGTGCGGAACGCGGCCACCAACCTGATCGCGAAGAACCTCGCCGACGAGCTGGCCGGGACGGGCGTGGCGGTCAACGTCGTCAACCCGGGCCTGGTCACCGAGACGCCGAAGGCGGAGGTCGCCGCCGGGCGCGGCGGCGAGTCGTCGCCGCAGCAGATCGCCGACCTCGTCGCCTTCCTCGTCTCACCGCTGTCGGCCGTCGACGGGGAGTCGCTGTCGATCGGCCACCGGGTGCTCGGCAGCACGCTGCTCTGAGCCAGCCCCGGCTACCGCCGTCGCCAGAAGGCGGTGAGCCACCAGGTCAGAGAACGCACGGTGCGCCGCATCCTGCTCTCCGGAGGCGCGACGGGCGCCGGTCGCGCGTCCGCGCCGCGCGGGTCTCCTGGCAGGAACTCGACGAAGTCGCACCGGGGACACCAGGACAGGTGCTGGTGGACGGCGAGGCCGACCCCGTAGTACGGGTTGCGGCCGACGCGCATCCGGGCGCCGCAGTGAGGACACCATCGCGGACGCGACAGGGGTGTTGGCTCGATCATGGTGCTCCGGGTGGCGGTCTGGTCACGGGGGCGGGGGGGGGGGGTGCCCCCCCCCCGGGGGGGGCCCCCCCCCCCCCGGCGGCACCGCGCCCCGCATAAGAACCCACTACCCGCGCCCCGGGGGGCGTCTGCGGG
>NZ_JBPGXM010000166.1:0-7037 GCF_056755495.1 Leifsonia sp. KNZ12-8B | reverse complement strand
GTCCTCCGCCCCACCGGACGGTCCCCCGGCTGCCGGCCCGCCCGGCAGCACGGGTCCATCCTGACATGGGCGGCCGGCCGGAACGGGACTCAGCCGGATGTCACCCCGGATCGCGGGGCAGCTGCCGGGCGGCTGCGGCCGATCCGGCCGACTCGGCCCAGTTGCCGAGGAGTTGGAGGCGGTCGGCAGACGCCGAGCCGGGCTGTGCCGAGAACACCAGCATCTGGAGGCCACGGTCGGAGGCGAGGTCCATGCTCTGGAAGGTGAGATCGAGGTCGCCGACCACCGGATGATGGATGCGCTTGGTGCCGGTGCGGTGTTCCCGCACATCGTGGGCGCCCCAGAGCTTCCGGAACAGTTCGCTGCCGGTCGACAGCTCACCGATCAGGTCGCTGAGCCGGCGGTCCCAGGGCGAGCGGCCGGCTTCGGCGCGCAGGATGGCGACGATCTGGCGCGTGTTGCCCTCCCAGTCGAGGTAGAAGGTCTGGGCGCGCCGGTCGAGGAAGACGAAGCGGGCGGCGTTCACGGGCGGCTGGATGCCGTCGAACATCTCGGAGAAGAGGGCGCGTCCGAGCGTGTTGGTGGCGACCGCGTCTAGGCGGCCGTTCTGGACGAAGACGGGCACCGTGGACATCGCGTCGATGGTCTGCCGCATGCCGGCGGTCAGCTCTGACGGCCGTGCGGGGCGGCGCCGCTGCGGATGCGCGCCGGCGTTGGCGGACCGCACCAGCTCGAAGAGATGGGAGTGCTCCGCCTCGTCGAGCTGCAGCGCGCGGCTGACACCGTCGATGACGGCTTCGGAGACCCCGGTCGCGTTGCCGCGCTCGAGGCGTTTGTAGTATTCGGCGCTCATCCCGGCGAGCAGTGCCACCTCTTCACGACGGAGACCGGGAACGCGGCGACGGCCGCCGTAGTCGGGGAGGCCGGCCTTCTCCAGCGTGAGTCTCGCCCGGCGCGAGGTCAGGAACACGCTCAGATCGTCGTGGACGTCCATGCCTCGACGCTACGCCGATCGGCGGTCGGGAGAGGGTCCCTGCTGGTGCACCCATAGGGCGGGCCACGCTCACTCGTCCGCGGAGAGGTTGACTCGAAGAGCCGGCCGCGTGGCCGGCAGCGAACGTCAAGGAAGGCATCACCTCATGAGCAACGTGTGGTTCATCACCGGAGCCGGCCGCGGCCTCGGCATCGACATCGCCCAGGCGGCGCTCGCCGCCGGCCACCAGGTCGTCGCGACCGGCCGCGACCCGGAGAAGGTGCTCGCCGCCGTCGGTGAGCACGAGAACCTGCTCGCCGTCGCGCTGGACGTCACCGATCCCGCCGCCGCCGCGTCGGCGGCCCGGGCGGCCGTGGACCGCTTCGGCCGTATCGACGTGCTGGTGAACAATGCCGGCAACTTCTACGCCGGCCACTTCGAGACCACCAGCCCGGCGCAGCTCCGCGCCCAGATGGAGACGAACTTCTTCGGTCCGGTCGACGTCACCCGTGCGATCCTCCCGATCATGCGCACGCAGCGCTCCGGACAGGTCATCACGATCACCTCGGCGGCCGGCCTGATGGGTCAGGAGTTCGTCGCCGCCTACGCCGCGTCGAAGTTCGCCCTGGAGGGCTGGATGGAGTCGCTGCGGTACGACGTGGAGCGATTCGGCATCAGAACGATGGCTGTGGAGCCGGGGTTCTTCCGCACCGAGCTGCTCGTGGAAGGCTCCTCGACGATCTGGCCCGAGCTGCAGATCGCGGACTACGCCGAGCTCACCGAACAGACCATCGAGGCTTGGAAGGGCATGAACGGCCTCCAGGTGGGCGACCCGAAGAAGCTCGGCCGCGCCCTGGTCACCCTCTCGGATTCGGGCGACCTGCCGTTGCGGTTCCTCGCGGGCGCGGACGTGATGGCCGACGAGGAGCGGAATCTCGCCACCATCCAGGGCCAGATCGACGCGCACCGGGAGCTGTCAGCGTCGCTCACCTTCGACGCCTGATCAGTCCCGGCCGCCGGGCCGGGGGATGCGCGCCAACGTCAGGAGGCTGTTGAAGCCGCCCGGCGTCCCCGGCCAGTTGCGTTCGAGAGCGTCGTAGCCGGCGTGCCGGGCGGCGAAGCGCAGCGCGACGATGGTGATGATCGCGTCGTCGGCGTAGCCGATCCCGGGGAGGAAGTCCGGGATGAGGTCGATCGGGAGGAGCAGGTAGGCCAGGAGCCCGTACAGCCACCAGCGGGTGCCGCGCGGCACGGCCGGGTCGGTCGCGAGCCGCCGGATCAACCGGATCACGTCGGGCACCAGGCGCAGGATCGCGCGCCAGTCGACGTCGCGGCCGGCGCGGCGCTGCTGGACGAGCAGGACGATCACCAGGGCGATCCAGATCGCGAGCAGTGCGATGAGCACGCCGATGATGGTCCAGATCCAGTCGGGCACGATCACCTCCTCATCCCCGCGTCACGGTCGCCATGCCACGAGCGTCACGCGGGTCGCGCGCGCCGCGACTCGTCGGCAGGTGCGATCTCCAGGTGCAGCTCGTCGAGCGTGTGCAGGTGCTCCCTGGCGTGCTCGCGGGCGGAGGCGGCGATCCGACGGGCGTCCCCGAGGCCGGCCGCGTCGACGGCGAGCTCGGCGCTCCCGTGCAGCCGGTGCCCGACCCAGCGCAGCTGCACACGCGGCACGGCGACGACGCCGGGTGTGTCGACCAGGGCGTGCTCGAGCCGGTCGACCAGGTCCGGCTCGATGCCGTCGAGCAGCCGCCGGCCGATGCTGCGGACGGTGCCCCAGAGCAGGACGATGATGGCGGCCGAGATGAGGAGCCCCACGATGGGGTCGGCGAGGGGGAAGCCGAGCATGACGCCGAGCGCCCCGATCACGACGGCGAGGGAGGTGAAGCCGTCGATGCGGGCGTGGACGCCGTCGGCGACCAGAGCGGCCGAGCCGATGCGCTGGCCGACGCGGATGCGGTAGATCGCGACCGCCTCGTTGCCGGCGAACCCGATGAGCCCGGCGACGATCACCCAGCCCAGGTTCTCCAGCGGGTGCGGATGGAAGAACCGGTCGATCGACTGCAACGCCGCCACGACGGCGGAGAGCGCGACGACGGCGATGATGAACAGCCCGGCGAGATCCTCCGCCCGCCCGTACCCGTACGTGTAGCGGCGGGAGGCGGCCCGGCGCCCGATCACGAACGCGACCCAGAGCGGGACGGCGGTGAGGGCGTCCGAGAAGTTGTGCACCGTGTCCGCGAGCAGGGCGACCGAGCCGCTGAACGCCACGATCACCGCCTGGAGCAGCGTGGTGGCGAGCAGCACGAACAGGCTGATCTTCAGCGCCCGGACGCCCTCGGTGCTCGCCTCCATGGCGTCGTCGATCGAGTCGGCCGCGTCATGCGAGTGCGGGACGAACATCCCGTACAGGAAGCCCAGGAACCCGGTGGGGTGATGGTGGCCGTGGTCGTGGTCGTGGTCGTGGCCGTGGTCGTGGGGATGCTCGTGCGCGTGGGCGTCGTGGATCACGCGGACGCCTCGTCCTCGGCGGTCGCCGCCGCGTGGTGGTGGCGCGGAGTCCCGCCCAGGGAGTGCTCGGCCTGGAAGATCGCATCGCTCACCAGCCGGCTCGCATGCTCGTTCTCCAGCCGGTAGAACACGCGCTGACCGTCCTGGCGGGTGGCGACGATGCGGGCCAGCCGCAGCTTCGCCAGGTGCTGCGACACGGCGGCGGGCTGCTTGTCCAGGATGTCCGCGAGGTGGTTCACCGAGAGCTCCCCGGCATCCCGCAGCGCCAGCACGATCCGCACCCGGGTCGCATCCGCCAGCATCGCGAACACCTCGACCGCGAGCTCGACGTACTGGCTGTCGGGCAGCCGACCGCATATCGGCTTATCTGCATGCATACGCAGATTAAAGGGCAAGCGGTGGGGGAATGCAAGCGGGACGGCGCCCCGCCTGATCTGCGGAGCTAGGTGCCGCCGTGGACCACGCCGGCGAGGAGCATGAGCCCGAACACGTCCACGGTCACGAACACGATCGACACCAGCGCGATGAGGACGACCACCACGGCCGCGTTGACGAGCCGCAGCGCCAGGTGCCCGGTGGTGGCCGCTGTGGTACCGGCGTACGCGCGGAGCATCGCTCCGGACGCCGCGAACGGCAGTGCCATCGCCGTGCCGAGACCGCCGAGAAGCGCGCCGACATCGCTGGCGGGCACGGCGAACACCGACACCAGGAGAACCACCGGCGCGACCACGCCGAGGAAGACGGCGATGAACAGCTGCCCGTGACCGGTCCACCACACTCGGCGGGCGAAGCGAGGCAAATCGGCCGGCGGTCGGCGTCGCCACCATCGCACTTCGGCGACCGGCGGAGCGATCCCGAACGGGGGTGTCCTGTCCAGTCCTTCTGAAGGGCTTCTCATGAAAATTCGCTTGTTATGTGGATTGGCTGCTGGATAGGTTTTCGATTGCTGGTCGGGGGATCGTCACGGGGCGTTTGCCGGCACGCGGAAAGTGTGTGTCTCGTGGGTGAAGTGATCAACACCCCTCCAGGCGGCCTGCTCGGCATCATCGCACGCGAGCTTCGTTCCCCTGAAGGGTGGGCGATGAGACATGGCCGCGGTGCCACCATCCTCATGGTGTCCATCTACGTTGGGTCAGCAATCCTTCTCATCGGTCCCGTTCTCATCTGGGTGTACGGCTGGAGTGCATTCATCTGGGCGCCAGTGGTTGTGGGGGTGTCGGCGTTCCCTGCCGCCTGGTGGCTCAGGCCACGGCGCCCTCGAAGGGAATCTGCGTATGAGCCTTGGCTGTCATGACGATCAGTCGGTCGTACTTGGTGGGGAGCTCTAATGGATGAACGCACGCTGGAAGAAGAGTTCCTGATCGAGGGCTTGATGGGTCTTCTGGATATGTCTTGGGCGATAGGTGTAGCCGCCCATTCGCTCGATGACGAGAGCGATATCAAAGCCGCTGCAATTGGCCTTGTCGTGAAGTTGATCCTGGAGGACAAGGTGGTCGCAGGCAATCTGGAGGAGGGCGGAGCGTTCGTGCCGACCGACAAGTCGCCGGGTGATGCCGCAGTCG
Source organism: Leifsonia sp. KNZ12-8B (assembly GCF_056755495.1). Taxonomy (NCBI): domain Bacteria; kingdom Bacillati; phylum Actinomycetota; class Actinomycetes; order Micrococcales; family Microbacteriaceae; genus Leifsonia; species Leifsonia sp. KNZ12-8B. The sequence goes on along the minus strand of NZ_JBPGXM010000166.1, from coordinate 1,985 downwards.
ATCAGGTTCTCGCGCTGCTCACAGACTGGTCGTCGAGTTACCCCACCCCAGGCGCGGTGGGCTGGTTGCAGTCGACGGAGAAGGGTGATCTGATAGCGCGGCAGAGGCTTGAGCGCGAGGAAGCGGAAGCCCATTAATCGGCGGGCGAATAGCGAATATTCGGCGTTCCCATCGGGCGCAGGCAACTGGTGGTTCGATGTGGACAACGCCGCACATGGGTTCGCCGGTGCGACCTGCGGACGGAACGGTGCAGGCGCGGCACGTGCGAGTGGTGGTCACGAGTGAACCGCTCTCGGACAGCCGAAAGCCGCGGATCCCATGGCCGCAGGCGAACCATAGGCGCACGCGTGCTGGCAGCGGCGAACGGTTCGGTCATTGCTGTGTCGACGACGCTGGGCCTGCTGGCGCTGCCTATACACGACGTGCGAAATCCCGTCATCGTGCTCCTCTGCTGCCTCACCGCGCTCATCATCTCCTCCGTCGGGATGTTCATCGCGCTGTACCTCTGGGGAGCCCGCGGGTTGGTGCCGGACAAACGCGGCTTGGCTCCCATGTACAGATCCGTCCGCGCCTACTCGAGTTCGCTGAAGGGTCGCGCTCTGGCGTTGGCTGTCGTTGTGGTCCTGCTCGGGGTGGCGTTCTTTGCTGCCGGGATTGTGCTCAAAGCTGAGGATCGGCTCCTTGCGAACGCGCTGGGCGGTTACGGGATCGCCATCTGGATCTCAGGCATCGGGCGCGTGTGGGGCTCGGCGCTCATCGGGCATCGAGTGACTCCACCGCCATTTGCAGTCGACCGAGGCGGTGAGCAGCGGTGATGTCGAGGGCTTCGCCGCGCGCCCGGCGAACAGTTGTCTTGCTCCTCCGTGCCGCGGCTTATGCAGTGTTCGTGGCCGCCGCCCTGACCTGTTCGGCGGGAAGCGTCTTGCGCACGTGGGGTGGCTGAACGTGGCCGCCAACGTCGTCACTGGGGTCGGCATCGGCCTGTTCGCGCTGACCGCCATCCTGCTTTCGGCGTTGGCTGCACGGAGGCGCAATCTGTCGAGCGCGCTTCGCCGCGCGATCGGACACTGGTGGCGTGACGATGGCGAGTCTGTCCGCTGGACTGTGGTTGCGATGCTCGCCGGCAGTGCGGTCGTCACCGTCGTCGGGCTTATCCATGCCCCCAATCGTTCCTCTGTTCATGCGAGTCACGGGGGGGTACATCTTGCAGAACTCCGCAGGGAGCCATGTGATCAGTCAGAGCGCGTACGAGCTGTATCACGTGGCCGCGGTGTACTGGGAGCCCCTGGGTTCGCTCATGTTGATCACCGGTTATCTGATCCTGGTGACGTACGGCCTGACCTACCTGATGGCGCACCCCGCTCGGGTCGATCCTCGCGGTGGTTGGGCTGCTGACCGTGGGACGGAGCCGACGTGGTGAGCGGCCGTGACGGAACGATGATTCGATCGCCGAACCGACGGCGTGCGGCGATCGTCACGGACGACGGTGTCTTGGGAACGTCGCCAGACGATGCTCGGGTGCAGTTCCTTCCGGACCGCCCATGCATCTGCCGCCGCCGGGAGCGAGGCGAAAGGAACGATGGCTGAGGCGCTGTCCGCGAGGCGCTCGCGCAGAGGTCTGCTTCCGTCCCTCGTGTGTTTTGAGATCGTTGGACTGATTTGGAGCGCCGCCTCGGTCGCTGCTGGCAACACTGGATACTGGCCTATCTGGCTGATACTTGACGTCATGATATTCGCGCCGCTCACGACGGTGATCAGCGGTGGCGCGGTCTTCCTCGTCGTGCGCGGCTTCGAGCGCTGCGCGCCTGAGCTCGGTCGCGTGTGCGGAGCGTTGACCGGTGCAGCAATAGCTACGTCGGCTTGGGCCTGGCGGGTTAAGGACCTGCCGTCTGAGTACCCGGTCGCGTACGTCCTGACGGTGGCTGCCGCCGCAGTCCTATCGCTGTCGTTCTTTGCTGTGTGGCCGCCCGGGGCGAGGGTCCGCG
>NZ_JBPGXM010000165.1:0-7011 GCF_056755495.1 Leifsonia sp. KNZ12-8B | reverse complement strand
AGATGTGTATAAGAGACAGGACCGGCACTACTTGAACGCGACGAATCCGCGCCTGATGATGGGTGGCGCCGGCGGGCGGGGTTCCAGTGAGACCGGCAGCACCATGGGCGGGTCGGGCGGCGGCATCGTCGTCGTGAGCTACGACTCCATCTCGGCGGCCGCTGGCAAGGAGATCAGGTCGAATGGTGCGACGGGACTGAACCCGCCCGGCGGAGGGGCGCACTCCGGCTCCGGAGGCGGCGCAGGCGGTCAGATGCGTATCACGGCGGTCACGCTGAGCACGCCGGTGACGATCTCGGCGGTGGGCGGCGTGGGGGGCACCCCGACCGCGAACCGCTATCACGGTGGCGTGCCCGGCGGCGGTGGCGGTGGCGGTGGTGTCTGGCTCGAGACGTCGAACGTCTCGACCTCGTGCCCGGCGACCAGTGTTCCGAACGCCACGATCAACATCTCGGGTGGTTCCGGTGGCAGCCGCATCACGAACCCGAAGAACTCGCTCCTGACCGGTGGTGCAGGCACGGGCGGCATGGGTCTGCCGTGTGTGAGCCGTTTGCAGCTCGTTCCGTCGTTGTCGACGACGGCGACGGACGCGCTGGATGGCGACCACGTCCTCCTGCAATCGGGTGGGACGGTGCGTGACACGTTGACGTACACGGGTTTGACGCCGGGTGCGTCGTACACGGCGAAGGGCACCCTGTGGGATAAGGCGACGGCGAAGGCGACCTCGATCACGGCGAACACGACGTTCACCGCGGATGCGTCCGGATCGGGCACGGTGGATGTGGTGTTCACGGTGCCCGCCGGGTATGCGGGTGCGTCGCTGGTGGCGTTCGAGACCGTCTATGACGCGGGCAACACGGCAGTGGTCTCGCATGAGGATCTGGCGGATGCGGCGCAGACGGTGTCGGTGCCGGATATCGGTACCGTCGCTGTGGATAAGGCGGATGGTGATCACACGTTGACCGCCTCGGGTGGCACGATCACGGACACGGTGACGTATACGAATCTGGTGCCGAATGCGGCATACACGGTGAACGGCACCCTGTGGGACAAGGGGTCGGCGTCGGCGACGCCGATCACGGCCTCGAAGACCTTCACGGCGTCCTCGACCGGATCCGGGACGGTGGCGTTGGACTTCGCGGTGCCCTCCGGGTATGGCGGGAAGGCGTTGGTGGCGTTCGAGCGGGTGTTGTCGGGTGCGACGCTGATTGCGACGCATGAGGACATCACCGATTCGAATCAGACGGTGTCGTTGCAGGTGAAGCCGTTGATGGTGAACAAGGTGGATGAGACGGGTCGGTTGATCGATGGTGCGTCGTTCGGGTTGTGTCAGGAGGTGTTGGCGCAGATCATCTGTACCGGGTTGCCGGGGTTCACGCAGACGGCGGCGGGTGTGTTCAGCATCGCGAGTCTTCCGGCGGGGACGTATCAGTTGAAGGAGACGCAGGCTCCTGCCGGGTATTACGCGTTGGCGAACCCGGTGCGGTTCACGGTCGCGGCGGATGGAACGCTGGCGCTGCTGTCTTCTGATCCGAATGTGTCGTTGAGTGATCAGACGATCACGGTGAAGGATGTCGCGATGCCGGTGGATGTGGTGAAGGTCGGTTCCGATGGGGGCACGAATGTGCCGCTGAATGGTGCGGCGTTCCTGGTGTTCCCGTTCAGCGGGTTGGATGCGCAGGCGCGGGTTGTGGTGCCGGATACGGTGGCGCCGGTGGCGGGGGTCTGGTATCGGGTGAACCCGGCGAACATCGCCGCGTATCAGCAGGTCCAGTCGAAGCACACCGGGTGGGCGTTGACGTTCACCTCGGATGCGTCGGTGCCGGCGGGGACGGTGCGGTTGTCCGGGTTGGTGGCGGGGACGCAGTACGCGTTGGTGGAGATGGTCGCCCCGACCAAGCATGCCCTGTTGGCGGAGCCGATCCAGTTCAGCGTGGACGCGGGGAAGACGATCACGATTGCGCAGGCGTCGTTCCATCCGGAGGCGAAGGTGGACGCGAATCAATTGACGATCACCGACCCTGCCTCGATCGTGTTGCCGTTCACCGGGGCTGGTGCGGGGTGGCAGTACGGGTCCGCTGGTGTGGTGGTGCTGCTGCTGGGTGCAGGGGTCTACCTCCTGCTCCGGCTGCGCAACACTCGCCGACAGGGTGAGCGGGAGACGGCCTCGGCCTGACCCATCTGAGTGCGGGGGGGCCCCGGACCGGGCGCCCCCCCCGCGGCGTGCGCCCCCCCCCCCCCGGGGGCCCCCCCCCCCCGGCCCCCCCCCCACTCCTGTGTCCACCGAACACGCACGTGGGCCGACCAGACCACCGACGGACGGCGGCATAGTCCGTGACGCTGGCTGCTCGCTCGCGCAATTCGATCGCGCACTCAGCCGAACGACGCGGCGGGCGCGTTACCGTCGCCCACGCAAGGACATGAGGAACGGAAAGAACAGATGAAGAACCCTGGACGGCAACGAACGAGGCTTGTCGTCGCGCTGTCGATCGTCCTCGCCGTCGTCGCGACGATCGCGGGCTTTCAGGTGGTGCAGGCGTCGCAGACCTACGCCACCCCAGAGGTGAAACCGCCGAAGGCCGGTGGTGTCGCCGGCTTCGTCTTCGCCGACCGCAACGGCAATGGCAAGCACGACCCGGATGAGCCGGCGCTCGACCGCTGGAAGGTGAGCGCGTACTCCACCGGTCCGCTGCCGCTCACCTCCGTGAAGTCGGACAAGGACGGTATCTTCCGGTTCCCGCCGATCGAGTACGTGACACCCGGGCACGAGAGCGTGCAGCTGCACGTGACGCCTGTGATGGAGGGACCGGCCGAGCTGCCGAACGGCGCGACCGACTCGCAGCTGGAGCAGAGGTTCACGGCGAAGCTCGGGTCGACCCTCGCGATCCCGGTCGCCTCCTACCGGCTGTGCCCACAGCTCGAGGAGTGTCCTGGCGTGAAGCTGCCCGACCTGAAGCCGATCCTGACCGCGACGGGCTACGACGAGAGCATCTATCCGGCGCCCACCACCACGTTCGTCGATACCACGGAGAAGCCCGGCCGGGTGCTGCTGCGGTTCGCGAGCTCGAACGCGAATCTGGGCGGCCTCCTGCATCTGATGGCGGAGCCGGTCAAGCCGCTCGCGGATGGACGGGCGGTGCAGCAGCGGGTGTACGGCGACGGCGCCGTATACGTGAACGAGGCGGGAACGTTCGAGTATCACCCGAGTCACCACCACTTCCACTTCGGTGACTTCGAGAAGTACGAGCTCGTGGCCGAAGACCGCAAGACGGTGCTGCGCTCGGGGGAGAAGGTCAGCTTCTGCCTGACCGACATCGTCCCGGCCAAGGGTAAGGGGAAGGCGCCGAAACGCGCCGATGGAGACCTGTTCCTCGATCTCCCGCCGCTGGAGTGCAACGCGAAGGAGCAGGGGATCAATGCGGGCTGGAGCGACTACTACGGTCCGCAGCTGCCGGACCAGTGGATCGACGTCACCGACCTGCCCTCGGGGAAGTACTGGGTGCGCATCACGGTGAACCCGGAGCACCGCCTCCTCGAGTCCGATTACACGAACAATGTCGCCGAGTTCCCGGTCGACTACCAGGCGCCCGAGTAGGCCGGAGAGGAGTCATCGTGCGTCTGATCGCCGTCGCCGTCACCGGGGTGCTGGCCATCGCGGCCCTGAGCGGGTGCGGTGCCACGGCACCCGGGCCGGCCGAGGACACCTCGGGGTGGACCCTCCATGTCCACCTCACCGACGGGCAGGCGCGTCCACAGGGCGAGCAGTTGGAGCTGCGACGCGGCGACACGCTGACCATCGTCGTGGAGGCGGACGCAGCGGGTGAGCTGCATGTGCACTCCAAGCCGGAGCAGCACGTCGAGTTCCCCGCCGGATCGTCCACGCACGAGTTGCGGTTCGACGTGCCAGGGGTCGTAGAGATCGAGGACCATGCCAGCGACACGGTCATCGCCCGGGTCGAGGTGGAGTGAGTGCTGCGGGCGCACGGGCTCGGCGGCGGCGCCGACCTGCCGATCCCGCCGGAGCTCGCGATCGGGGGCGGAGCTGCAGCGCTGGCCGTGTCGTTCATGGTGCTCGTCTTTGCCTGGCGGCGGCCGAAGTTCGCCGACACCCCAGGCAGGTGGCGGCTGAGGCTGGCGAGGCTCACGAGGGTGGTGGACAACCCGGTGACGCGGTGGACGCTGCGCGTGGCCGGACTCGCGATGTTCCTTTTCGCCGCGACGGCCGCGGTGCTCGGACGGGACAACCTGACCAACCCCGTGTTCGGGATCGTGTACGTGTGGCTGTGGGTCGGGATCGGGCCCGCCTCCCTGCTGCTCGGGCCGTTCTTCCGCGCGGTGAGCCCGGTGCGGACGCTGCACCTGCTCGTGTCGAAGGTCTCCGGTGCCGATCCGGCGGAGGGTTCGGTGCCTTACCCGCGGCGGCTGGGGTACTGGCCCGCCGCAGTCGGGCTGTTCGCCTTCGTGTGGCTGGAGCTCGTCGTGCCGAACGGGACGTCTCTGGTGGTCGTGAATCTGTGGTTCACCGTGTACCTGCTCGTGACCTTCGTCGGAGCCTCCCTCTTCGGAACGCGGTGGCTGGAGCGGGTGGATCCGTTCGAGGTGTTCTCGACGCTGGTCGGGCGGCTGTCGCCGTGGGGGCGCGATGATTCCGGGACGCTCACGCTGCGCAATCCGCTGCGCAACCTCGCGAGCACACCGGTCGACGCAGGGCTGGTCGCCGTGGTCGCCGTCCTGCTCGGGAGCACGGCCTTCGACAGCCTCCACTCGTCCAGCGGTTGGGTGAACTTCGCACAGTCGATGGCCCTCGACACGTTCACGCTGAACTCGGTCGCGCTGGTCGCGACGTGCGCGGCGGTCGGCGGCGCGTTCGCGCTGGCGACCGGCTTTCGCCCGGGGCACCTCGCTCACTCGCTGGTGCCGATCATCGTCGGGTACTTCGCCGCGCACTACCTCTCGTACTTCGTGGAGGTCGGGCAGCAGACCCTGATCTACGCGAGCGACCCCCTCTCCACCGGATCCGACCTGTTCGGGACGCGGTCGTGGGAGGTCGACTACTGGCTGTCGTATCAGGTGACCCTGCTCGCCTCGCTCAAGGTGATCGCGATCGTCATGGGGCACGTCGTGGGCGCGATCTCGGCGCACGACCGCGCGCTGCAGACGCTGCCGTCCCATCGCCGCATACGAGGGCAGCTGCCGCTCCTGTTCGTCATGGTGCTGTACACCTATGCCGGGCTGTACCTTCTGTTCGGCGGGCCGGGCGCGTCCGCCTGACGGCTACGCCGACGGCGTGTACGCCGTCACCCGGTGCGGCACCCGTACGGGGCCAAACCGGCCGCTCTGCGCCGAGTGGGGTACCCCCGTCCGGGTGTCACGGCCGGGATTGCGCGCGGGACCGGCCCGATCTGCGTCCTGGCGCGCATCCGACGCGTAGTCGCTGTGCGGGTGCGTAGGCGTCCGTCCGAGCGGCGCTTAGCCGGGCGCCGGCCGACGCGTAAGCCTTCCGAAAGCCCGGATCCACGCGGGTCTGCGACCGTACGCTCATTCGGACCCTGCCCGATCAGGGTGCCCGATGTCGGACCCGGTGCGCCGGCACCCGGCTCCGCGTCCTCCCGCATGCAGTCCAGAGAGCAACGACATGAAACCGACAGACCCGAGCCACCTCGGCCCGGAATCCCCGAAGACCCGAGCTCGCCGCGCGGGCTTCCCCTCCCGGCTCGCCGACGCCTGGCTGCGTCGCTCGCTGGGGATGACCCTGGCGTGCGGCGTCGTCCTGAGCGGAGGGATCGTCTCCGACCAGTTGTTCGTCCCGGTGCCGGCGGCCGAGGCCGCCACCTCCGTCTCCGGCGTCCTCAACTCGTACCAGGCGGTCTCCGCCGTGTCCGGCACGAACGTCACCGTCACGGGCTCGATCACCGGCGCGGGGACCGCGTTCAAGGTCGGCGACGCCGTGCTGCTGATTCAGATGACCGGAGTGTCGCCTGCTGTTCCCGGCTCCAACTTCGGCAACTTCGACAGCACGACGATCACGGCGATCTCCGGCAGCACGATCACGTTGGCGGCGGTCACGAAGTCCTACAGCCCATCGACGGAGAAGGTGCAGCTCGTCCGCACCTACACCGACACCGGGACCACGACCGTCACGAGCGACGTCAAGGCGCTCGCCTGGAACGGCACCACCGGTGGAGTGATCTCGATGGCGGGGCAGAATCTGCAGCTCAACGCGAACATCGACGCGTCGGGGGCGGGATTCGCGACGGACAAGGCGCCCACCAAGCAGGTCGTCGCCGCGCGCTCGACCGGACAGGGACAGACGGCGGGCCGCGGCTCCAACGGCACGAACTTCCTCACCTGGGGAGACCTCGACGCGTACACGCGCTACGAGTGGGACGGAAAGGGCGGCAACGCCGGCGGCGGAGTCGACGGTGGCGGCGGTGCTGCCCCGGTGGCATCTCGTGGCGGCGCGGGCGGCGGAATCGCGGGAGGCGCACAGAGCGGCGCCGACTCCGGCAGCATCACCAGCGCAGCCGGTGCGGACGGCGGGAAGGCGACGATCAGCCCACGGGGCACCGCCGTGGAGGCGCTCCACGACGGCTCCGGCGCCGCAGGCGGCGGTGGCGGCGTCGTGGGCGGTGGTGGTGGCGGCGGCGCCAACGGCTCCGGTGCCGGCGGTGGCACCGACGGCGGCGGTTCCGGCGCGTCGGTGACCCTCAACGTCAAGCAGAGCGGCGTCATCGTGGAGAACTACCCCACGGCCGGTGGCGGTGGTGGTGGTGTCCGCAGCGTCGGCAACGGTGGTGACGGAGTGCCGGGCGGGCAGTCCGGCACCCTGACCTACGACTCCATGAACGAGGGCAGCGGCGGTGGCGGCGGCGGTTCGTACGGAGGCGGCGGCGGTGTCTCGAACAATCTCCCCGGCGGTGACGACGGCGGCGGTGGTGGCGGCGGTGCTGCCCCGGTGGCATCTCGTGGCGGCGCGGGCGGCGGAATCGCGGGAGGCGCACAGAGCGGCGC
>NZ_JBPGXM010000164.1:0-7244 GCF_056755495.1 Leifsonia sp. KNZ12-8B | reverse complement strand
ACCCTGTCCTGGCTGGCCCCGGCGCCGCCGCTCCCCGGCTGGCGGGGGCTTAGCGGTTGGTGTGGGTGGGGGGGGGGCGTATTCGGGAGCGGCGGGACCCGTGCCCCGCCGCTCCGTCATCGCATGCGTCGTGCCGGTCAGGCCGGCACCGAGACGACGACCTTGGCCACCCGGACCGTGGTCGAGCCCAGCCGGTAGCCGGTCTCGACCACCTCGGCGACGGTGTCGGCCGTCACATCGGGGGTGGGCTGCTGGAAGATCGCCTCGTGGATCTGCGGGTCGAAGGGCTCGCCCTTCTCGCCGTACGGCACGAGGCCGAGCCGCTCGACCGCCGTGCGGAGCTTGGCCGCGATGGTCGAGAACGCGCTCCCCTCGGGGAGGTCGCCGTGCTTCTCGGCGCGCTCGAGGTCGTCGAGCACCGGGATCAGACCCTTGACGGCCTCCCCCACGGCTCGCTCGCGCTCGATCTCGCGGTTGGCCTCGGTGCGCTTGCGGTAGTTGGCGTACTCCGCGGTGACCCGCTGGAGGTCGCCGAGCCGCTCGGCCGCGAGCTGCTCCGCCGTCGTCTGGCCGGAGAGGATGTCGAGGTCGTCGTCCGACAGGACGGTCTCCTCCTCCTCGCCCGGTCCGACGTCGACGAGCTCCTCGTGCGAGAGGTCGTGCCCGGCGGCGCCGCCCTCGGCGGCACCGCCCTCAGCACCCTCGGCGTCCGGCTGGCGAACCTTGCCGGTCTCGGGGTCGATCCTCCGCTTGTCGCGGATGATCGGCTCCTCGCGCTCGGGCTCGTTCGAGCCCTGCCCGTTGGGGTTCTCGTCGGACATGCTTACTTCTTCTCCTCGTCGTCGACGACCTCGGCGTCGATGACGTCCTCATCGTCGGAGCCGGACGCCTGCTCGCCGCCCTCGGCCTGCTCGCCGGCGGGAGCCGACGCGTCGGCCTGCGCCGAGGAGTAGATCGCCTGGCCGAGCTTCTGCTGGCTGGCGTTCAGCTTGTCGTACGCGGTCTTGACGGCCTCGTCGTCCTCGCCTGCCAGCGCCGTCTTCAGCTCGTCGACGTCGCCCTGGACCTCGTTCTTGACGTCCTCGGGGAGCTTGTCCTCGTTCTCCTTGATCAGCTTCTCGATCGAGTAGACGAGCTGCTCGGCCTGGTTGCGGGTCTCGGCGGACTCGCGGCGCTTCTTGTCCTCCGCCGCGTGCTCCTCGGCCTCGCGCACCATGCGCTCGATGTCGTCCTTCGGGAGGCTGGAGCCGCCCGTGATCGTCATCGACTGCTCCTTGCCGGTGCCCTTGTCCTTGGCGGACACGTGCACGATGCCGTTGGCGTCGATGTCGAAGGTGACCTCGATCTGCGGGATGCCGCGCGGCGCCGGCGCGATGCCGGTCAGCTCGAAGGTGCCCAGCGGCTTGTTGTCGCGGGTGAACTCGCGCTCGCCCTGGAAGACCTGGATCGCGACGGACGGCTGGTTGTCGTCGGCCGTGGTGAAGGTCTCGCTGCGCTTGGTGGGGATGGCCGTGTTGCGCTCGATGAGCTTGGTCATGATCCCGCCCTTGGTCTCGATGCCGAGGGACAGCGGGGTGACGTCGATGAGGAGGACGTCCTTGCGCTCGCCCTTCAGGACACCGGCCTGCAGCGCGGCGCCGACGGCGACGACCTCGTCCGGGTTGACGCCCTTGTTGGGCTCCTTGCCGGTCTCCTGCTTCACCAGCTCGGAGACGGCCGGCATACGGGTCGAACCGCCGACGAGCACGACGTGCGCGATGTCGGACACCTTGATGCCGGCCTCGCGGATGACGTCCTGGAACGGCTTCTTGGTGCGGTCGAGGAGGTCGCTGGTCATCTGCTCGAACTGGGCGCGCGAGAGCGTCTCGTCGAGGTTGGCCGGGCCGTTCTCGGTCAGCGAGAGGTAGGGCAGCTGGATGCTGGTCGACATGCTCGACGACAGCTCCTTCTTGGCCTGCTCCGCCGCCTCCTTCAGGCGCTGGAGGGCGATCTTGTCCTTGGAGACGTCGACACCGGTCGAGTCCTTGAAGCGCTTGATCAGCCACTCCACGATCCGCTGGTCCCAGTCGTCGCCGCCGAGGCGGTTGTCGCCGGCGGTCGCGCGGACCTGGATGGTCGAGAAGTCGTCGTCCTTGCCCACCTCGAGCAGGGAGACGTCGAAGGTGCCGCCACCGAGGTCGAAGACGAGGATGAGCTCGTCCTCCTTGCCCTTGTCGAGGCCGTACGCGAGCGCGGCCGCGGTCGGCTCGTTGATGATGCGGAGCACGTTGAGGCCCGCGATCTCGCCGGCCTCCTTGGTGGCCTGACGCTCGGCGTCGTTGAAGTACGCCGGGACCGTGATGACCGCGTCGGTCACGGTGTCGCCGAGGTACTGCTCCGCGTCGCGCTTGAGCTTCTGGAGGATGCGCGCCGAGATCTCCTGCGGCGTGTACTTCTTGCCGTCGATCTCCTGGGTCCAGTCGGTGCCCATGTGGCGCTTGACCGACGAGATGGTGCGGTCGACGTTGGTGACGGCCTGCCGCTTCGCGGTCTCGCCGACGAGCACCTCGCCGTCCTTGGTGAAGGCGACCACCGACGGGGTGGTGCGGAAGCCCTCCGCGTTCGCGATGACCGTGGGCTCTCCGCCCTCGAGCACCGAGACGACGGAGTTGGTGGTTCCGAGGTCGATACCTACTGCACGTGACATGTGTGCTTTCTCTCCTTATGTTGCCGTTGCAGAAAAGTCGTGGGGTCAAGAGTTGAGTCTGACCGACTCAAGAGTGTCATCCGCGCGGGATGGTGTCAAGGTCGGGCACCCAAAACTTGAGTACGTAAGACTCAACTTTGCTGGTGGGGCGGGTATTCCCTAGCCCAGCGACATCCGCTCGCCCGTGTCCGACGGCGCGGGGTCGGGCAGCCGGCGCATCCGCAGCGAGATCCCGATGCCGGCGAGGCCCGCCACGATCGGCACCGAGAGGGCGATCTGCAGGGCCAGGGGGCGCGACTCCGTGTTGATGCGGACGACCTCGTCGCGCACGGCCTCCGGCTCGTCGGCGAGGAGCTCCTTCAGCTGCGTGTTCGACATCACCTGGGCGTCCTCCTCCAGCGCCGCGGCCACACGGTCCTTGTCGTCCGCCGGCAGCACCGTGCTGGAGGCGGCGGCCGCGCCGAACGTGGAGGCGAGGGTCGCGAGCATGATCGCGCCCGCGAACGCGAGGCCGAACGACAGGCCGAACGATCCGGCGGCGGAGTTCACGCCGGCGGCCTCGCTCACGCGCTCGTCGGAGATGGGCGAGAGCGTGTAGTTGTTCAGCTGCGAGACCAGGAGGCCGAGGCCGCAGCCCGCCACGATGAGCGGCAGCGTGAGGTACCAGCCGGAGGTCGCGATCGGGACGAGCGGGATGATCGCGGCGATCCCGAGCACGAGCAGGCAGAAGCCCCAGAGGATGAGGTTCGCCGGCCTCCCGCGGGCCACCCTCCCGGCGATGATCGCCACCGCGAACATGCTCAGCGAGAGGGGCGCGATCGAGAGCCCGGCCCACAGCGCGTTGTACTCGAGCACCATCTGCAGATAGATCGGCAGCGCGATCATCGTGCCGCCGAGCGCGACCTGCTGGAGCAGCTGGCCGCTGGTGCCGGACTGGAACAGCTTGGACCGGAACAGCCCGGGATCGAGCAGGGTCGCCCTCCCCCGCTTCCGCTGGGCCAGCAGCCACACGACGAGCCCGCCCAGCCCGGCCACGCCGAGGACGATCAGGAGGAGCACGCGCTCGCCGCCCTCCTGCCAGACCAGGATGCCGGTCACGATGCCGCCCATGCCCACGACCGACAGCAGCGCGCCGACCAGGTCGACCGACCGGGAGCCGGTGTACGGCACGTCCTTCACCAGACCGATGCCCGACAGCACGACGGCGATGATCACGGCCTCGATGAGGAAGCCGACCCGCCAGGAGAGGAACGTTGTGACGACGCCGCCGAGCAGGGGCCCGACCGCGGCGGCGATGGCGGCGGAGGCGCCGACCAGGGCGTACACGCGCTTCTGGTGCTCTCCCTCGAAGTTGCCGTGGATGAGCGACTGCATCGCGGGCAGCAGCAGGGAGGCGCCGATCCCGCCGATCACCGCCCAGAACAGGATGATCGCGCCCAGATCCTGCGCGAGCGTCATCGCGATCGCGCCGATCGCGTAGCCGAGCAGCCCGAGGATGTAGGCGAGCTTGCGGCCGATGAGGTCGCCCGTCTTGCCGCCGATCAGGATGAATGCGGCCGACACCAGGGCCTCCAGCGCGATGGCGCTCTGCACGCCGCTCACCGTCGTGTCGAGGTCGCGCACGACCGCCGAGATCGACACGTTCATCAACGAGGTGTCGACCACCAGCACGAACATCGCCATCGCCAGCAGGATGGCGAGCCGCCCGTTGAACGGCTTCGCTGCGCCCTCGGTCCCGCTCATGCGCACACTGAAGCACACCGGGTGGCGGCTCGGCGATGGGGTCTTCGCGGTCCGTGGAGAAAAAAATCCCGAGCCCGATGTCGATCGCGGCCGGCGCCGTTCGACGCGATAGTAGGAGGGCGTGACGGACGCCCCGCACGAACGCAAGGAGAACCCCATGAAGTACATGCTGATCATGCGAGCCACCGACGCGGCCAAGGAGGCCTACGAGGAGATGGACTTCAACGAGGTCATCACCGCGATGGGGAAGTACAACGAGCAGCTCATCAACGCCGGCGTGCTGCTGGCCGGCGACGGACTGTCCGACGACGTCGCGACGACCGGCTTCGTGGTCGACTTCTCGACCACCCCGCCCACCGTGACCGACGGCCCCTACGGCGAGACCCACGAGCTGTTCAACGGCTTCTGGATCCTGCGGGTGAGCTCGAAGGAGGAGGCCGCGGAGTGGGCGAGCCGATGCCCGCTCGGCCCCGGCTCCAAGCTCGAGGTGCGCCGCGTGACCGACGAGAGCGACTTCGCCGGATTCGAGGACAACGAGTACCTCCAGAAGGAGGCCGGCTGGCGCGCCGAACTCGGCGAGAAAGCCTGAGCCGGCGATGACCGACGTCGCCGCGCGGGTGGAGGCGGTGTGGCGCATCGAGAGCGCGCGCATCGTCGCCACCCTCGCGCGCGTCACCGGCGACGTCGGCCTCGCCGAGGACCTGGCGCAGGAGGCGGTGGTGGAGGCGCTGCGGCAGTGGCCGCGCGACGGCGTCCCCGCCAACCCCGGCGCCTGGCTGACGGCGGTCGCGAAGCGGCGGGCCATCGACCACTGGCGCCGGCGCGACCGCCTCGACGAGCGGTACCGCGCGCTGGCGCACGACCTCGACGAGACCACCGACGACGCCTGGGAGCCCATCGCCGACGACGTGCTGCGGCTGGTGTTCACCGCCTGCCACCCCGCGCTCTCGCGGGAGGCGCAGGTCGCCCTGACCCTGCGGGCGGTGGCCGGCCTCACCACGCAGGAGATCGCGCGCCTGTACTTCGTGCCCGTCGCCACCGTCCAGCAGCGCATCGTGCGGGCGAAGAAGACGATCGCGGAGGCGCGGGTGCCGTTCGAGACGCCGGACCCGGCCGAGTGGACGTCGCGGCTCGGCGCCGTGCTCAGCGTCGTGTACCTGATCTTCACCGAGGGGTACGCCGCGACCTCCGGAGACCGGTGGGTGCGCGCAGACCTGGCGGAGGAGGCGCTCCGGCTCGGCCGGATGGTCGCCGCGCTGCTGCCGCGCGAGCCGGAGGCGCACGGGCTGGTGGCGCTGATGGAGCTGCAGGCGTCGCGCTTCGCCGCCCGGACCGCGGCAGACGGGTCGCCCATCCTGCTCGCCGATCAGGACCGCACCCGCTGGGACCGCGCGCAGATCGAGCGGGGCCGGGCGGCGCTCGCACGTGCCGACGCCCTCGGCCGAGGCCGCGGGCCGTACGCGCTGCAGGCGGCCATCGCCGAACGCCACGCGGTCGCGCCGAGCGTCGAGGAGACGGACTGGGCGCGCATCGTGATCCTCTACGAGATCCTGGGGCGGGTGGCCCCCGGCCCGATCGTCGAGCTCAACCGGGCGGCCGCCGTCTCGATGGCCACGGGGCCCGCCTCGGCGCTGCTCATCGTGGACCGGCTGGCGCAGGAGGGGGCACTGCGCGGCTCCCACCTCCTCCCGAGCGTGCGGGGCGAACTGCTCGCGCAGCTGGGCCGCCGCGACGAGGCGGTCGCCGAGCTGACGACGGCCGCGGGGCTGGCGGGCAACGAACGCGAGCGGGAGGTGCTGCTCGCCAAGGCGGCGGGGCTGCGGGAGGGCGCGTGATCCTGTCACGATCCGTGACGATTCACACCGCCCGCACAAGCGCCGTCGCTACCGTGAAACCATGCCGCAGGACCCCGACGACGCCGCCGCACCCGCCTCCCCGGGACCGTTCACCGGCCCCATCCCGCTCGCCGGCGAACACGGCGGGCCGATGCTCTCCTCCCGCGCGATCGAGGCGCTGCAGAGCATCGACGCCGACACGCTCAGCGAGGTGCAGGCGTTCCGCGCCGACTTCGCGCGGTTCATCATGCCGTACAAGTTCGGCATCGACGAGATCTCGACCAAGGTGTCCATCCTGCGCGAGGAGTTCGCCGAGCTGCACGACTACAACCCGATCGAGCACATCGCCAGCCGGCTGAAGTCGGCCGAGAGCATCGAGCAGAAGGTCGTGCGGAAGAACTGCGAGCCGTCGTTCGAGGCGATCCGCGACGCCATCACCGACATCGCGGGCGTGCGGATCGTGTGCTCCTTCGTCTCGGACGTGTACCGCGTGTTCGAGCTGCTCGCCGCGCAGGAGGACGTGCGCGTGCTGCGGGTCAAGGACTACATCGCCCACCCGAAGCCCAACGGCTATAAGAGCCTCCACGTGATCGTCGAGGTGCCGGTGTTCCTCAGCGGCGGGCCGGTGGATGTGCCGGTCGAGATCCAGCTGCGGACCGTCGCGATGGACTTCTGGGCGAGCCTCGAGCACAAGATCTACTACAAGTACGACGGGGAGGTGCCCGGGCACCTGCTGCGCGACCTCACCGCCGCCGCCAGCACCGCCGGCCAGCTCGACGTGACGATGGAGGACCTGCACCGGCAGGTGCGCGGCGACACGGGCGGGGTGCAGTACACGCTCCCGCAGCGGGCGTAGACCGCGCGCGGGCGGGCGGGAGCGCGCCGGGGGGGGGGGGGGGGGGGGGGGGGGGGGGGGGGGGGGGGGCCCCCCCCCCCCCCCCGGCCCGGGGGGGGGGGGGGCCCCCCCCCCCCCCCCCCCC
>NZ_JBPGXM010000163.1:0-7304 GCF_056755495.1 Leifsonia sp. KNZ12-8B | reverse complement strand
GGGCCACGCCTCGAGCCGGCCCCGACGCCCCCGCCTCTCATCCCTGGGCGGGGCCGTCTTCTCGCGTGCGTGCGTCTGCTCGCGCGCGTCGGGCTTCTCTCGCGCGTCCGACCTCTCACGCGCGCGCGCGTTCTCGCGCGGGCCGCCATCCCTTCCTGAGTTGTGCGCGCCTCCACTCGGCGTGTTGCGGGCAGAACTCCGGAAGCGACGGCGACGGGGCGGCGGGGGAGCCGCGGCGCAGGGAGGGGGCTGGTGCGGGCGCGCTCAGCGGCGGCGGGAGGCGGCCATCCAGCCCGCACCGATGGCGAGGCCCAGCACGCAGAGCGCGGCGCCGACGCCCCACAGCGGCACGCTGCCGGAGCCGTGCGGCACGATCAGGCCGACCACGAACAGCACGGCGCCGACGTTGAGCAGCACGGCCGCGATCCAGCCGAGGGTCCTGCGCAGCGCCGCGTTCATCCGGGCAATCGTAGCCCGGTGGGTCCGCGCCGACGCGCTGGAGGAGGCGCCTCGCCCCGTGGGCGACGTCGCCATGATCGTTCAGCGAAGCCCGTCACCCTGGACCGGCCGCGAGCCGGACGCTCACGACTCCCCCTGGTTGCCGGTCGGCGCGGTGTCGGCGTCGAGCGCCTCGTTGATGATGGAGGCGACCAGCGACTTCCAGTCCGACCCCTCGTGCAGGGTGTCGACGTAGCCGGGCAGCACCGCGCCGAACACCGGTTCGTGCTCCTCGCCCTCGGCCGAGATGCGCACCAGCGTGCCGAGCTCGGCGTGGGACTCGTCGAGCACCACCCACCGGCCGGGGGACTTCTTCTCCACGTGGAAGATGCGGTCGCGGTACGGATACCGCACGCTGGACATCTCGAGCTCGCTGGCGGGCATTGCTGGTCCTTCCTCGTCGCGCGTGATCATGGTCAGGGCCCGATCGCGTTCCGGCCCGATCGCACTCCGGCCCGATCGCACTCCGGCCCGATCGCATCCGGCCCGGTCACGGTCTGGCCGGTCACGGTCCTGGCCGGTCACGGTCCTGGCTCGCATCCAACGCCGACGCCGCGGCGTTGGCAAGACCCGCCTTACAGCAGGCCGTCGAGCCGGGCCAGCAGGTCGCGCGGGTCGTCGAACACGTCGACCGCTCCGGCGTCGATCAGCTCCGACGGTCCGACGCCGCCGGAGAGCACGCCGGCCCCGCGGATGTGCGCGCGGGAGGCGGCGGTGAGGTCCCACACCGAGTCGCCGATCATGAGGGCGTCCGACGGGCCGACACCCGCCCGGTCGAGCGCGACCTCCAGGATGCCGGGGTCCGGCTTCGCGGCGTCGACGTCGTCGGCGGTCGTGTACGCGTGGATGGCGTCGTCGGCGTCGATCGTCGCCCGCAGCAGCTCGAACTCGTCACCCGGCGCCGAGGTCGCGAGCACCACCTTCAGCCCGCGGCCGGCGATCGCCCGGAGCAGGTCCGCGGCGCCGTCGAAGGCGCGCAGCCGGCCGGACTGCTCCTTGTAGTACTGCGAGTGCAGGTCCTTCGCGCGCTCCTGCCACTCCTCGTCGCGTGGGCCGACCACCGTCGCGAGCAGCCGGGCCGAGTCCATCCCGATGGCCCGGTGGATGCGCCAGGCATCGGTCGGCTCGCCCAGCTCGGCGAGGGCGCGCTGCCACGCGTCGATGTGCAGGTAGTTGGAGTCGACGAGCGTGCCGTCGATGTCGAAGAGCACTGCGGAGGCGGTCATGCTCCACAGGTACCACCCCTTGCGCCGGGCCGGGATGGGGTGCACCGTTCCCCGCATGGCTGACACGACCTCCTCGTATCCCGAACTCACCGACCCCCGCACCGCCATCGTCACGGGCTCCGACTCCGGCATCGGCCGGGCCGCCGCGGTCGCGCTGGCGAAGGCCGGGATGGACGTCGGCATCACCTGGCACTCCGACGAGGACGGCGCGAAGGAGACCGCGCGGCTCGTCGAGCAGGAGGGCCGCAGAGCCGTCATCACGCAGCTCGACACCACCGACGCCCCCGCCTGCGGCGACGTCGTCGACCAGCTGGCGGACGACCTCGGCGGCTGCGACGTCTTCGTCAACAACGCGGGCCTCAACGGCGGAACGCCGTTCTTCGAGACCGACTGGGAGACGTGGCGCACGACCGTCGCGGGCGACCTCGACGGCGCCTTCGTCTGCATCCAGCGCATGGCGCGCCGGATGGTCGACGCCGGCCGCGGCGGCCGCATCATCGGCGTCACCAGCGTGCACGAGCACCAGCCGCGGGTCGGGTCGGCAGCCTACGACGCGGCGAAGCACGGCCTCGGCGGACTGCTCAAGACGCTCGCGCTGGAACTCGGCGAGTACGGCATCACGAGCAACGCGGTCGCGCCGGGCGAGATCTCCACCCCCATGAACGACGCGGAGGATGTGGACCCGCACGAGCAGCACCGCCCCGGGATCCCGCTGGGCCGCCCGGGCGACGCGCGCGAAGTCGCCGCGGTGATCGCCTTCCTCGCGTCGCCCGCGGCGTCGTACATCACCGGCGCCTCCCTCGTCGTGGACGGTGGGATGCTGCAGATGGGCCCGCAGGCGGGCTCGCACCTCACCTCGGACGCCTGGCGCCGCCTCTGACGCAGACCGCGCGTCCGCGCCCCCTCGCGGCCGCATGTCCCGGCCCCACACGCCGCGCCCGGTGGCAACCGGCGAGTACGCGCAAAGTCTGCGTACTCGGCGGTTTTCGGGCTGCTTTTTGCGTACTCGACAGCCCGCGTCAGTTGAAGATCGCCCACTCCGATCGGTTGAGGCGGGCGCGCTGTCCGTCGATGACGAGGTACCAGGCGTCCTCGTCGCGGTGGAGGTACTCGGCGAGAATGGTCTTGTACTTCCATTCTCCGTTCACCTGGTTCCAGCGGATCAGCGAGATCAGCTGGCCTTGGCGGAGGTACGGCACGGCGACGAAGTCGTCGTGGGCTTGCGGTTCTGAGCGGCCACCGTGGCGCCCCGTCCTTGGAGTGCTCATGTCCGAATGGTAACTCTCGCGAAGTCATACCGGAACAGTTGAAATGAAATAGATCAAGTGTCATGAGAATCGCTCGGCAGGCCCCGCGATGACGCGAGAGGGAGCCGCCAAACGGTGAGCGCGCGTCCGTCGAGGTGGGTGCCGGACCGGTCGGGCACGAACCCGCACCGCTCGGCGACCGCCTCGCTCGCCTCGTTGCCCACGAGGGTACTGAGCCAGAGCACGTGCTCGCCCTGGCCGGTGAGCCACGCGGCGAGGGTCCGCACCGCGCCGGTGGCGAGGCCGCGCCCGCGCCCTTCGGGCTTCAGCGCGTAGAACACCTCGAAACCGGCCTCGGACCGCCCGAATCCGGCCGTGCCGTGAGCGACGCGCCCCTCCTCGATCACATAACGGATGCCGCTCCCGGCCTCCGCCGCGGCGACGTTGCGCTCGGCGCGGAGGCGCGCGCCGTACTCATCGAGATCGGCGGGGTACATGGTGCGTGGAGGGATGTCCGGCACCCGCGCGAGCGCGAGCTCGACCTCCCAGTCGTCCGCCTCGAGCCGCCGCAGCACGACGCCGGGATGCCCGGCAACCTCCATCCGCTCGGGAAACGCGTCCATGCCGCCACCCTGCCACCGCTCGCCGCACCGCGCGAGCGGTGGAAGGCCCGGCCCACTTGCGGCGCCGGCCCACCTGCCGGCGCGGCCCCGGCCCGCCAGCCGCTAACCCGGCCGTCCACTCGCCCCGACCATGGCCAGCCCCGCCGCTGACCCGGGCCCACCCGCCGCCGAGCACAGGAAAGGTGTCGCCAGATGCCGGGGTCCACGACATCTTTCCTGTGCTCGACCTTCCTGTGCCTGAACCTCCTGTGCCTGACCTTCCCGCGCTCGGCGGCTGCCGCCGGGCTACACCGTCACGAGGGAGGCCACCGGTGCGATGGTGCGCGTCCGCGCCGACTCGTACGCGCCGAGGATGATGCCGAGCACCTCGATGCCCTCCTTCTCGGTGTGGAGGGGACGCGTGCCGTCGAGGATGCTGCGGGCGAAGTGCTCGATCTCGGCGCCGAACTCGTGGACCGGCTCCAGCTCGAGCGTCGTCGCCTCCGCGTCGCCGCGCCGGCGGTAGCTGAGGGTCGTGCCGTCGCTGGTGAGGCTGCCGAGCTCGCCGACCGCCGAGAACCGCTCGGTGCCGTCGGCCGGCTGGTAGGCCCAGCTGGTGACGATCGTCCCGATCACCCCGTTGTCGAAGCGGACCAGCACGGTGGCGGAGTCCTCGCCCTCCATGAAGGTCAGGCGGTGCGTCGCCAGCATGGCCGTGACCTCCACCGGGGAGCCGCCCGCGAGGTGCAGCAGGAGGTAGGTCGGGTGGTAGCCGGTGTCGATCAGCTCGCCGCCGCCGCTGGTCGCGGCGTGCGCGCGCCAGCCCATGTTGGAGGGGTCGAAGTCGTTGAAGAACGAGTCGGTCGTGCGCACCTCGTAGACACGGCCGAGCACGCCCGACTCGATGAGCTCCTTCGCCTTGGCGACGGCCGGGAGGAACAGCTGGTTGTGGGCGCACATGAGGGTGACGCCTGCCTCCTGGACCGCCGCAGACACCTCGGCCGCCTCGTCGGGGGAGAGGCAGAGCGGCTTCTCGCACAGGATGTGCTTGCCCGCGCGGGCGGCGGCGACGATGGCGTCTTTGTGGAGGTGGTGCGGCAGACAGATGTCGACGGCGTCGATGTCGGCCTCGGCCAGCATGGTCGCGTAGTCGGCGAAAATCTGCGCGCCGGAGTCGCCGGCTCGCTGCTCGGCGTTCTCGCGGACCGGGTCGGCCACGGCGGCGAAGGTCACCGTCTCGGGGTTGCGGAGGTAGCCCGCGACGTGGGCGCCGGCGATGCCGCCTGCGCCGATGAGGCCGATGCGGACCTTCCGCGAGGTGGTGCTGTGGGTGGTGGTCATGTCGGTGCTCCTGACGTGTGTGTGATCATCCTCGGCGGACCGGAAGCCGCCGGGCAGAGGTGATGTGAATCTGTGGAGAAGGGGCGCTTGCGCACGCTCTGTGAAGGGGTTCGGGCGCTCTGGTGACGTCCGCGGGACACCGATACAAAAGGAGTGTCCCGCGAAGCACCTGGCCGAGCGGGCGAAAGGGGGAAGAGATGGATCCGTTTCAGCGCACCGGCAACGCCGAGGGCGCGCCCGACCAGGCGACGGCGCGCCCGGCCTCCGCGGAGGCGTTCGAGGCGACCACGGTCCGGGTGAGCGCGACGGCGTGCTGCAGGTTGTCGTCGGCCGTCGTGCCGTCGTGGATGTGCTGCACCCACTGCGCGAAGGCGTCCGGCCTACGGTCCGGCAGCGGGATCTCCTGCCATTCGTCGCCGAACTCGCCGCCCTTGGCGAGCAGGCGCTCGCCGCCGAAGCCGAACATCAGCGACGCGCGCGTCCCGCGCAGCTCCACCGTGAAGGCGCCGGGCGTCGTGACGACGCTCGCCTCGAAGACGCCCAGGCGGCCGCCCGGGAACTCGGCCGTCACGACGGCGTTGTCCTCGACACGGTGGTCCGTCACGCTTCCGTAGCTCGCCGAGATCGTCAGCGGTTCGGCGCGGTGGAACAGCCGGGTGAGGTAGGCCGGGTGGCAGCCGAGGTCGGTCAGGGCGCCGCCGATGGCCTCCACCGGGTCGGCGAACCGCTCGGGCAGCCAGCCGGCGACCCAGCCGTCGTGCGCCAGGCGGACCCGCGAGTAGGTGAGCTCGCCGAGCGTGCCCTCGTCGAGGACGCGCTCGATCGCGACGGTGTAGGCGTCGTAGAGCCGTGGGAGCGAGACGACGAGCGCGACGCCGGCACCGGAGGCGCGGGCGACGAGATCCTCCGCCTCGTCCACCGTCGGGGCGAGCAGCTTCTCGGTGAAGACGTGCTTGCCCGCGGCGATGGCGCGGGAGATGACATCGTGGTGGACGTTTGTCGAGGTGGTGATGGTCACGCCGTCGAGCTCCGGGCGGGCGAGGAGCTCGTCGAGGTCGGCGACGAACTCCACGCCGAACTCCTCGGCGGCCGCGCGGCCACGCTCCTCGTCGTCGTCCCAGACGGCGACGAGTGCCGTGTCGGGGTGCTGCTGGGCGGCGCGCGCGTAGTCTCCCGCGTGCACATGCCAGAAGCCGATCGCTGCCACTGCGAGTGGATGGGACATGCCTGTGAAGGCCTCCTTGCCTGGTGTGCGGTGCGCGCGAACACGTCACTCTAACTTCTGCTCCTCATCCGGCGGAAGTGCCTGCACGAAAATTGTGGGATCGATTGCAGCTTTGGCAGGATCGACCCGTGCGAGCATCGACGACGATCACCCTGGACGGCCATGACTGGACCCTCCGCGAAGCCCTCGGCGACACGGCCGATTGGTATCTCGGGGCGCCCCTCCCGGACGCCGGCAACAACGTCGCGGAGGCGTCGGCGGCCATCGCTGCAGCGCCGGGCTGGCTCCCCGCGCGCGTCCCGGGGAGCGTGATCGATGACCTCCATCGCGCCGGGGAGGTGCCCGATCCGCGCGTCGGCCGTGACAGTCGCGCGAGCGAATGGGTGGCCGAGCGCTCATGGGTGTACCGCCGCGCCGTGGAGGTTCCTCCCGGGCTGGACGGGCAGGCCGCTCTCCTCGAGTTCGACGGCATCGACCCCGGCGCCGACATCTACTGGGACGGCGTGCTCGTCGGCTCGGTCGACGGACTCTACCGGCAGGGCCGTTTCGCCCTGACAACCGACCAGACCGCGCCAGGACGCCACAAGCTGGCGCTGCGCGTGCGCCCGGCCCCGGCCTCCGAGCCGCAGGTCGGCCGCACCGAGCGGGTCCGCATCCACGCGCCGCGCCTCGGCTACGGCTGGGACTTCAGTCCCCGACTGCGCCACCAGGGCATCTGGCGCAGCGCCCGCCTGCGCCTCGGCGACGCCCTGCTGCGGGAGGTGTCGGTGCGGTCGTGGGTGGAGGCGGCACGTGGGGCGGGCGTGGACGCGGGCGTTGGCGTGGACGTCGATGCGGGTGCCGATGGGGAGCCCGCCGCCGCCAAGAGCACCGGGTTCGCGGGCGTCGATGCGGGCGCTGAGGTGGATCGCATCGCCGCCGAGAGCACTGGGTTCGTGGGCGTCGATGCGAGCGGAGGCGCGGAGCGCGCTGCCGCCGGGCGGACCGGGTTCTTGGACGTCGATGCGGGCGCCGATGGGGAGCGCGCCGCCGCCGAGCAAACCTGGTTCGCGGGCGCCGACATGGATCGCATCGCCGCCGAGCGCACCGGCATCGCGGGCATCGTGGAGGTGCGCTGGGCTACTCCGCTCACCGCATCCACCGCCGCCCCCGTCTCCGCCCCTAC
>NZ_JBPGXM010000162.1:0-7404 GCF_056755495.1 Leifsonia sp. KNZ12-8B | reverse complement strand
GCGCGCAGACGGTGGTGCTGCAGGGCGGCCGGGGGGGGGGGGGGGGGGCCGCCCCCCCCCGGCGGGGCGCCCCCGCCGCCCCCGCCACCCCCCCCCGCCCCCCCGCCGGGCCGCCCCCCCCCGCCCGGGGTCTCCGGTGCAGGGGTGGTCGTCAAGCGTCGCGGCGCTGGAGCAGGATGCCGCCGGCGACGAGCGCCACGAGCGCCCAGACCGCCACCGTGAGCACGTTCGCCCACGGCTCCAGCGAGCCGTTCGCCATGCCGGACATCCCGCCGCCGGCGTTGCTGAGCAGGTAGTGCTCCGCGTCGGCCAGCCACTCGATCTTGGTGAGGCCGGTCACGATGTTCGCGATGATCGGGAGGACCAGCAGCAGGCCGAGGGCCGCGGCGATGCCTCCGGCCGTGGACTTCAGGATGGCGCCGACGCCGAGCGCGAACACCGCGACGAAGCCGAGGTAGGCGCCGGCGCCGAGGATCGCCCAGAGGGTGCCGGCCGAGAGCAGGTCGCCTTCGTAGCCCTTGCCGTTCAGCAGGGGGACCGCGATCGTCCACGACGCGGCGGAGGCGATGATGCCGACCACGAACGAGACGACGAACAGCACGATCGTCTTGGCGAGCAGCACGGGGTAGCGGCGCGGGACGGCGGCGAAGGAGGAGCGGATCATCCCGGTCGAGAACTCGCCCGCGATGACGAGCACGCCGAGCACCGCGACGACGAGCGCCGCGAGGGTGAGGCCCGCGGTCGCGGCGGTCGTCACGAACGCGTCGGCCTGCGCCTCCACGGCCGCGCGCTGCGGTCCGGGGACGCCGGAGGTCAGCACGTCCTTCGACGGGATGGAGGCGGACACCAGCGCCGATATGCCGACGACGAGCACGATCACGCTCGCGAGCGTCCAGAAGGTGGAGCGCAGCGTGCGCAGCTTGATCCACTCCGAGCGCACGACGCGCGGGAAGCTGAGCCGGCCGAGCGACTGGTGGACGCGGCCGGTGGCCGGAACGGTTGCGGTGCTCATCGGGTGACCTCCGTGCGGTATTCGACCTCGTCCTGGGTCAGTTCGAGGTAGGCCTCCTCGAGGGAGGCGCTGATCGGGGTGAGCTCGTGCAGCACGACCCCGGCGTGAGCGGCGGCCTCGCCCACCTGCGCGGCGGTGAGGCCGGAGACCTCCAGCAGCTGCGCCTCCACCCCGGTGATGGTGACGTCGGCCGACGTGATCGCGTTGGCGAGCACCTCCGGCTGCGGCGTGCGCACCCGGACGGCGTTGCGGGTGGCCCCGGCCAGGATCTCGCCGACGGGGGCGTCGGCGAGGATGCGGCCGCGGCCCAGCACGATGATGTGGTCGGCGGTCTGCGCCATCTCGCTCATCAGGTGCGAGGAGAGGAAGACGGTGCGGCCCTGCCCGGCGAGATGCCGCGCGAACTGGCGCACCCACAGCACGCCCTCGGGGTCGAGGCCGTTGACCGGCTCGTCGAGGATGAGCGTGGCCGGGTCGCCGAGCATGGCGGCGGCGATGCCGAGCCGCTGGCCCATGCCGAGGGAGAAGCCGCCGACCCGCTTGCCGGCGACCGAGTCGAGGCCGGTGAGGCCGATGACCTCGTGCACCCGGCGCTTCGGGATGCCGTGGGTCGCCGCCATCGCCAGCAGGTGGGCGTACGCGGTGCGGCCGGTGTGCACCGCCTTCGCGTCGAGCAGGGCGCCGACCTCGGTCAGCGGGGAGCGGAGCTCGGCGTAGCGCCTGCCGTCGATCGTGGCGCTGCCGGAGGTCGGCCGGTCCAGCCCCATGATCATGCGCATGGTGGTGGACTTGCCGGCGCCGTTCGGGCCGAGGAAGCCGGTCACCCGGCCGGGCTGGATGGTCGCCGTGATGCCGTCGACGGCGGTCTTGCTGCCGAACGTCTTGGTGAGGCGGTCGAGTCGGATCATGCGTCCAACGCTAGGGGAGCGGACCCCGCCCCGTCATCGGTCCGTGGTACCAGACCGTGGCGGGGCGGGATCCTTCCGTGGTGCCGCTGTGGAACGGCCGCGGTGCTACGCCTGCGTCCTACGCCTGCGCATCCCGCGCTTGGGCGGCGAGGGCGCGCTCCACGCCCGCGAGGTTCTCCACGACCAGGCGGCGCAGCGCGGCCGGCTCCGGGTTGGCGTCGAGCCAGGCACGCGTGGCGTCGCGGAGCTCGGCGTTCGCGAGCGGCGCCGGGTACATGCCGGCCACCAGGTACTCCGCGATCTTGTAGGTGCGCGAGGCCCACACGTCCTGCAGCGCCGCGAAGTAGGGCTCGACGAAGGCCGCGAGCACCTGCTTGTCGGCGGCCCGCTGGAAGCCGACGCCGGTGACGCGGACGATGGTGTTCGGGAGGTCGTCCGAGCCGAACACCGAGTCCCACGCCGCCTGCTTGCCGGCCAGGGTCGGGATGCTGGCGCGGGCCTGCGCGGCGAACTGCGCGCCGTTCGCGGTGTTGTCCGCGGCCAGCGCAGCGGCGATCTCGTCCTCGCCGGCCGCTCCGCCCGCGACCAGGGCGATGAGCAGCTCCCAGCCGAGGTCGGCGTCGATCGTCAGGCCCGGGAGGGTCGTGCTGCCCTCGCGCAGCGCGGCGATCGTCGCGAGCTGCTCCGGGGTGGAGGCGAGCGCCGCGAAGAACTTGACGAACTGGAACTGCGCGTCGCTGCCCGCCTCGGCCTGCTGCGCAAGCTCCCAGAGCGCGTCCGCGGCGTGCTCGGCCGTCTCCTGCTGCCGCTCGGGGGCGACGTACGCGGTCGCCGCGAGCACCAGCTGGTTGAGCGTCGTGCGGATGGTCGTCGACTCGGTCTCCGGCGCGATGTTGCCGAGGACCAGCTTCACGTAGTCGCTCGCGGCGGTCTCGGCGTCGCGGGTGGCGTCCCAGACGGCGCCCCAGACCAGCGAGCGGGCCAGCGGGCTCTCGATGGACGAGAGGTGGTCGATCGCGACGCGCAGCGACTCCTCGTCGAGACGGATCTTGGCGTAGGCCAGGTCGTCGTCGTTGATCAGCACCAGCGCAGGACGGCGGCGGCCGACCAGCTCGGCGACCTCGGTCCGCTCGCCGTCGACGTCGAGCTCGACGCGGTGGTCGCGCACGAGCCTGCCGTCGACCAGCTCGTAGAAGCCGATCGCCAGCCGGTGCGGGCGGATGGTCGGGTAGTCGGCCGGTGCGGTCTGCAGCACGGCGAAGGAGGTGATGGTGCCGTCGGCGTCCACCTCCAGCTCCGGCCGGAGCGTGTTGACGCCCGCGGTCTCCAGCCACTTCGCCGCCCAGTCGGTGAGGTCGCGGCCGCTGGTGGCCTCCAGCTCGACCAGGAGGTCCTTCAGCTCGGTGTTGGAGTGCGCGTGCTTCTTGAAGTACTGCGCGACACCGGCGAGGAAGTCGTCCTGACCGACCCACGCCACCAGCTGCTTGAGCACGGACGCGCCCTTGGCGTAGGTGATGCCGTCGAAGTTGACCTGCACGTCCTCCAGGTCGTTGATCGTGGCGACGATCGGGTGGGTGGAGGGCAGCTGGTCCTGGCGGTACGCCCAGCTCTTCTCCATCGCGGCAAAGGTGGTCCACGCCTCGGTCCACTCGGTG
This sequence comes from Leifsonia sp. KNZ12-8B, assembly GCF_056755495.1. Taxonomy (NCBI): domain Bacteria; kingdom Bacillati; phylum Actinomycetota; class Actinomycetes; order Micrococcales; family Microbacteriaceae; genus Leifsonia; species Leifsonia sp. KNZ12-8B. The sequence continues at coordinate 3,829 of NZ_JBPGXM010000162.1, read as the reverse complement.
GCCTCGGCGGTGGCGAGGGTGGAGGCGTACTCGGCGAACGACTCGTTCAGCCACAGATCGTTCCACCACTTCATGGTGACCAGGTCGCCGAACCACATGTGGGCGAGCTCGTGCAGGATCGTGACGACCCGGCGCTCCTTGATCGCGTCGGTCACCTTGGAGCGGAAGACGTACGTCTCGGTGAAGGTGACGGCGCCGGCGTTCTCCATCGCGCCCGCGTTGAACTCGGGCACGAACAGCTGGTCGTACTTCTCGAACGGGTAGGCGTAGTCGAAGCGCTCCTCGTAGAACGCGAAGCCCTCGCGCGTCTTCTCGAACACGTAGTCGGCGTCGAGGTACTCGGCGAGGCTCTTGCGGGCGTAGACGCCGAGCGGGATGGTGCGGCCGTCGCGGCTGGTCAGCTCGCTGTGCACCGACTCGTAGGGGCCGGCGACGAGCGCGGTGATGTACGAGGAGATGACCGGGGTGGGCGCGAACGACCACGTCCTGGTGCCCTCGCCCGCGTCGACCGGCTCGGGGGTGGGGGAGTTGCTCACCACGGCCCAGTGCGCGGGAGCGGTGACCGTGAAGGTGAACTGCGCCTTCAGATCGGGCTGCTCGAAGACGGCGAACATGCGGCGCGAGTCCGGCACCTCGAACTGGGTGTAGAGGTACACCTCGCCGTCGACGGGGTCGACGAAGCGGTGCAGGCCCTCACCGGTGTTCGTGTAGATCGCGTCGGCGACGACGACGAGCTCGTTCTGCTCCTGCAGGCCGTCGAGCCGGATGCGCACCCCGTCGCTCACCTCGGCCGGGTCGAGCTCCACGCCGTTCAGCGTGACCGAGTGCACGGTCCGCGTGATGGCATCGATGAAGGTGGAGGCGCCCGCGGTCGCGTCGAACCGCGCGGTCGTGGTGCTGCGGAAGGTCTCGGGCCCGGTGGTCAGGTCGAGGACGACGTCGTAGCTGCGGGTGCGGACGAGCGACGCGCGCTCCTGGGCTTCGATGCGGGTGAGGTTCTCTCCGGGCAACGCTGACTCCTTGGACGAGGGATGTTCGGCGTGGATCGTGTCCACCCGATCCACCTTAGTGATCCCGCCTCGGGCGTCGGCGGCCTTCCCTAAACTGTCGCTATGCGCATCCACATCGCCACCGACCATGCCGGACTCGACTTCAGCAGGCACCTGCAGGAGCATCTGAGCGCGGCGGGTCACGAGGTGATCGACCACGGGCCGCAGGCGTACGACCCGATCGACGACTACCCGGCGTTCTGCATCAATGCGGCGAAGGCCGTGGTCCGCGACCAGCAGGCCGGGGTGGAGGCGCTCGGCGTCGTGTTCGGCGGCTCCGGCAACGGCGAGCAGATCGCCGCCAACAAGGTGCTCGGCGTGCGCGCGGCCCTGGTCTGGAACGAGAGCACCGCCGTCCTTGCCCGCCAGCACAACGACGCCAACGTCATCTCGATCGGCGCGCGGCAGCACACCGTCGAGGAGGCGACGCACTTCATCGACCTGTTCATCGCCGAGCCCTTCTCGCTGGAGGAGCGGCACGTGCGGCGCATCGCCCAGCTCGCCGAGTTCGAGGCCACCGGCGACATCGCGGGCAAGAACGTGGACCGCTGATGCCAGAGGGCCACTCCGTCCACCGCATCGCGCGGCAGTTCGCGGTCAACTTCGTCGGGCACCGCGTCGCCGTGTCGTCTCCGCAGGGCCGCTTCGCCGAGGGGGCGACCCGCATCGACGGGCGCGTCATGACCGATGCGAAGGCGATCGGCAAGCAGATGTTCCTGGAGTTCGACAACGGGCTCTGGCTGCGGGTGCACCTCGGGCTCTACGGAGCGTGGGACTTCGCGGGCGACATCAGCGTCGATCCGACGATCGCGAGCGCGAACGGGCGGATGGGTCAGACCAACCAGCGCGGCACCGACCTCGACGGCGACCGCGTCTTCGACGCGGCGGGCGAGAACTCCCTCCACTCGATCGGGGCGCCCCGCCGCACCCGGCTGCGCATGGCGGAGTCGGAGAAGCTGGAGGCCGAGATCACCACGTTCCCGCCCGAGCCGATCGGGCAGGTGCGGGTGCGCCTCCTCACCGACACCGCGGTCGCCGACCTGCGCGGGCCGACGGCGTGCGAGGTGCTCGACCCGGCCGAGGTCGACGCGGTCGTCGCCAAGCTCGGCCCCGACCCGATGGTCGACACGGGCGAGGAGGCCGAGGAGCGGTTCGTCACGACCGTGCGCAAGAAGCAGACCGCCATCGCCCTGCTGCTGATGGACCAGAGCGTCGTGAGCGGCATCGGCAACGTCTACCGCGCCGAGTTGCTGTTCCGCGCCAGGCAGAACCCGCACACCGCGGGCAAGCAGGTGCCGGTGGAGACGCTGCGCGAGCTCTGGCGCGACTGGGTGCGGCTGCTGCACATCGGGGTCGAGACCGGTCAGATGATGACGATGGACGACCTCGACGAAGAGTCCTACCGCAAGGCGATGGCCAGCCGTGACGACCGGCACTGGGTGTACAAGCGCGAGGGCCTGCCGTGCCGGGTCTGCGGGACGAACATCCTCATGGAGGAGCTCGGCGGGCGCAAGCTGTACTGGTGCCCGAAGGATCAGGCCTAGGAGGCGCGCGATGCGGCAGAATCCGAGCTTCACGCTCACCGACCCCGCCGAGCTGAAGCGGCTCGTGCGCGAGAACCCGTGGGCGACCTTCGTCAGCTCCACGTCCGCCGGGCTGGTGGCCTCCCACTATCCGGTGATCCTCGACGAGACCCGGGAGGAGCTGAGCCTCCTCAGCCATGTCGGCCGGCCCGACGAGCAGCTGCACGAGCTGGGCGAGCACGAGTTGCTCGTGATCGTGCAGGGGCCGCACGGGTACATCTCGTCCTCCTGGTACGACGAGAACCCCGCCGTGCCGACCTGGAACTTCGTGTCGGCCCACTTCTCGGGCGTCCCGGAGCTGCTCAGCCCGGAGGAGAACCTCGACGTGCTCGAGCGCCTCGTCGACCACTTCGAACGCGAGCTGCCGGAGCCGCGGCTGATGCGCGGGACCCTCCAGGACTCCGACTACGCCGACCGCATCTCGGCCGGCACGGTCGGGCTCCGCCTGACGCCCACGAGAGTGGTCGCCAAGCAGAAAATGAGCCAGAACCGCCCCGACCACATCGTCGACCGCATCATGTCCGAGCTGGCGGGCGACGGGCCGTACGCCAGCGCCGGTCTGCTCCGCGAGATGCGGCTGGTGCACGAGCGCCGACGCGCGGCCCGATGACCTCGATCCCACCGGCGCTCGTGCTGACGGGCGCCCGGCTGCCGGGCGCTGCGGAGCCGGTCGACATCGTCCTGGCCGATGGCCGCATCCTCGCCGTGGGTGCGCACGCCGGCGCCCGGATCGGGGCGAAGGCCCAGCGCGTCGATCTCGCGGGACGCTGGGTGGTCCCGGGCCTGTGGGACGAGCACGTGCACTTCACCCAGTGGGCGCAGACCGCCCGCCGGCTCGACGTCTCGCGCGCGGCCTCCGCGGTGGAGGCGGCCGCGCTGGTGCACCGGCGCGCCGCGGCGGAGCCCGGCGACGAGCCGCTGATCGGCTTCGGCTTCCACGACGCGCTCTGGCCCGACGTGCCGACCCGTGATCTGCTCGACGCCGCCGCGGGCGCACGGCCCGTCGTCCTCATCGCGGGGGACCTGCACTGCTCGTGGCTGAACTCGGCGGCGGCCCACGCCTTCGCGCCGGGGAGCACGGACGCGCTGCTGCGGGAGGACGCCAGCTTCGCCGTCACGAGCCGCCTCTCGGCGGGGGGGGCCGCCCCCCCCCCCCCCCGGGGCGCCCCCGCCGCCCGCCCCCCCCCCCCCCCCCCC
>NZ_JBPGXM010000161.1:0-7513 GCF_056755495.1 Leifsonia sp. KNZ12-8B | reverse complement strand
TTGTCCGGGGGTGTGCGTCAGGGCGGCCGGGGGCGGCCCGGAGCGGGCCGCCGCCTGCGGCGGACAGAAGAGAACTAGACGCGACGACGCTTGGGCGGGCGGCAACCGTTGTGCGCCTGCGGGGTGACGTCGTTGATCGAACCGACCTCGAGGCCGGCGGCCTGGAGCGAACGGATCGCGGTCTCGCGACCCGAGCCCGGGCCCTTGACGAAGACGTCGACCTTCTTCATCCCGTGCTCCTGCGCCTGACGGGCGGCCGACTCGGCGGCGAGCTGCGCGGCGAACGGGGTCGACTTGCGCGAACCCTTGAAGCCGACGCCACCCGACGACGCCCAGCTGATGACCGCACCGGTGGTGTCGGTGATCGAGACGATCGTGTTGTTGAACGTGCTCTTGATGTGGGCCTGGCCCACAGCGATGTTCTTCTTTTCCTTCTTGCGCGGCTTGCGAACGGCCGACTTGGGTGCTGCCATTTCTACTCCTTCAGTCCTTTACCCGGCCTAGCGAGCCTTCTTCTTACCGGCGACGGTCCGCTTCGGACCCTTGCGGGTACGTGCGTTCGTCTTGGTGCGCTGGCCGCGGACCGGAAGGCCCTTGCGGTGGCGGATTCCCTCGTAGCTGCCGATCTCGACCTTGCGGCGGATGTCGGCGGCGACCTCGCGGCGGAGGTCGCCCTCCACCTTGAAGTTCCCCTCGATGTAGTCGCGCAGGGCGACGAGCTGCTCGTCGGTCAGATCCTTGACGCGGATGTCGCCCGAGATCCCGGTCTCGGCGAGAGTCTGCAGCGCGCGGGTGCGCCCGACGCCGTAGATGTAGGTGAGTGCGACCTCGACGCGCTTCTCGCGCGGGATGTCGACGCCTGCTAGACGTGCCATGTGTGGCTTCTCCTGTGTGAGTGGAGGTCTTCAGCGGTCCCGGTGCCCCGGCCTCCTCCGGGGGTGTCCCCCGCGTCCACCGGAGCGGACGCGGGTTCTGGGATCACCATGTGTGTTCAGTTGTGGTCGGAGCGATCAGCCCTGGCGCTGCTTGTGGCGCGGGTTCTCGCAGATGACCATCACGCGGCCGTTGCGACGGATGACCTTGCACTTGTCGCAGATGCGCTTGACGGAGGGGTTGACCTTCATGAGTTGATTACCTTTGTTCGCTGTCCTCGTACCTCGCCAGGGGCTACCCGGTGGCGAGGCCGTTACTTACAGCAGACCTTTACTTGTAGCGGTAGACGATCCGGCCGCGGGTCAGATCGTAGGGGCTCAGCTCCACGATCACGCGGTCCTCGGGGAGGATGCGGATGTAGTGCTGGCGCATCTTGCCGGAGATGTGGGCAAGAACCTTGTGACCGTTGGTCAGCTCCACGCGGAACATCGCGTTGGGGAGCGCCTCGATCACCGATCCTTCGATCTCGATGACACCGTCTTTTTTGGCCATAGCCTCACTGTCGCTAGTCGTTGGGGTTTGCTGGTCGTGCGTACTGTGGCGAAGGCACGCGTAGAACGTGCCTAAGACACCAAGGGTCTATCTTATGCGAAGCAGCACCATTTCGCCAATCCGCGTGTATCATGTGCCGCCGCCCTGAGCGAACAGCCCTGTTTCACGCGAGCGGAGCGGGCGTGATGCCGAAGGGTGCGAGCCCGGCCGCGCCGCCGTCCTCGGCGGTGAGCACCCAGATGCCGTCCTTGTGCACGGCGACGCTGTGCTCCCAGTGCGCGGCCGCCGAGCCGTCCTCCGTCGCGACGGTCCAGCCGTCGTCCTTGACGTACGTCTCCTGGTCGCCGAGCACGACCATCGGCTCGATCGCGACCACGAGTCCCGGCTTCACCTCGGGCCCGCGTGCACGCACGCGGTAGTTGAAGACGGGCGGCTCCTCGTGCATCTTCCGGCCGATGCCGTGGCCGATGTAGTCGGTGAGGATGCCGTAGTCGCCCTGCGACATGATGTAGTCCTCGATCGCCTCCCCCACCTCGTTGAGGTGGCGCGCGGTCGCCAGCCGGGCGATGCCCCGCCACAGCGACTGCTCGGTGACGTCGTTCAGCCGCTGACGCTCGGCCACGACCTCCGGCCGGGCCGGGTCCGGCAGCACGAAGGTGCGGGCGGCGTCACCGTTCCAGCCCTGGCCGTCGGCTCCGCGCACGATGGCGCCCGAGTCGATCGACACGATGTCGCCGGGCTGGAGGATGCGGGCACCGGGGATGCCGTGCACGACCTCGTCGTTCACGGACGCGCAGACCGTGTGGTGGTAGCCCGGCTCGAGCTGGAAGTTGGAGGAGCCTCCCGCCGCCTCGATCGCCCGCTCGGCGAGCGCGTCGAGTTCGAGCGTGGAGACTCCGGCGGCGATCGCGGACGCGACCGCATCGAGGGAGGCGGCGGTGGCCCGCCCCGGCGCGACCATCGCGCGCAGCTGGGCGGGCGTCTTGTAGATCGAGCGCCCGAACGCCATCAGCGGAGGACCGTCACTACGCGACGGACTCGCCGGCGGCGGCCCGCGGCGCGATGCCGCGCTCCGCGAGAGCGCCACGGATGCGCTCGCCGACCTCGTCGATCTCGCCGAGACCGTCGACCTCCACGAGGAGGCCGCGCTTCCGGAACACCTCGATCAGGGGCGACGTCTCGCGGAGGTACACCTCCTGGCGGTGGCGGATCGCCTCCTCGGAGTCGTCGGCGCGGCCCTGCTCTTGCGCCCGCTTCGTCAGCCGGGCGACGAGCTCGTCCTGATCGGCGACGAGCTGGATCACCGCGTCGAGCTTCTGCCCCTTCGAGCCGAGCAGCTCGTCGAGGTAGTCCACCTGCGCGAGCGTGCGCGGGTACCCGTCGAGCAGGAAGCCGTCCTTCGCGTCGTCCTCGTCCAGCCGGTCGGCGACCAGCTGGTTGGTGAGGCTGTCCGGAACGTAGTCGCCTGCGTCGACGATGGCCTTGACCTGCACACCGAGCGGCGTCTCGTTCTTGATGTTCGCGCGGAAGATGTCGCCCGTCGAGATGTCGGGGATCCCGTACACGGAGGTGATGCGGGAGGCCTGAGTGCCCTTGCCCGCTCCGGGAGGTCCGACGATCAGCAAACGGGTCAACGCAAGAGCCCTTCGTAGTGTCGCTGCTGGAGTTGCGAGTCGATCTGCTTGACCGTCTCGAGTCCCACACCGACGATGATCAGGATGGACGTGCCGCCGAACATGAAGTTCTGACTGGCGCCGATCAGCGCGAACGCGACCAGCGGGATGAGCGCGATGATGCCGAGGTAGAACGAGCCGGGCAGCGTCACGCGCGTCAGCACATAGTCCAGGTACTCGGCGGTCGGGCGGCCGGCGCGGATGCCGGGGATGAAGCCGCCGTACTTCTTCATGTTGTCGGCCACCTCCTCGGGGTTGAAGGTGATCGCCACGTAGAAGTACGTGAAGCCCACGATCAGGAGGAAGTAGAGCAGCATGTAGAGCGGGTGGTCGCCCTTGGTCAGATAGTTCGTGATCCACGTCACCCAGGGCGCGGGCGCCTTGCCGGCGGCCGGCTGGTTGAACTGTGCGATCAGCGCCGGCAGATACAGCAGCGACGAGGCGAAGATCACCGGGACGACGCCCGCCATGTTCACCTTGATCGGGATGTACGTGTTGTTGCCGCCATAGGTGCGGCGTCCGACCATCCGTTTTGCGTACTGCACGGGGATGCGCCGCTGCGATTGCTCGACGAACACCACCCCGGCGACGATCAGGAGTCCGATCGCGATCACGACCAACAGGATCTCGATGCCCTGCGACTGGCCGACCGCCCACAGCGAGGACGGGAACTGCGCCGCGATCGAGGTGAAGATCAGGAGCGACATGCCGTTGCCGATGCCGCGCTCGGTCACCAGCTCGCCCATCCACATGATGAGGCCGGTGCCGGCGGTCATCGTGACGACCATCAGCATGATCGCGTACCACGAGTCGTCCGTGATGAGCTGCGTGCACTGCGAGACCGCCGTCGTACCGAAGAGGGCGCCGGAGCGGGCCACGGTGATGAGGGTCGTCGACTGGAGGACGCCCAGGGCGATCGTGAGGTAGCGCGTGTACTGCGTGAGCTTGGCCTGGCCGGCCTGGCCCTCCTTGTAGAGGGTCTCGAAGCGCGGGATGACCACGCGCAGCAGCTGCACGATGATCGACGCGGTGATGTACGGCATGATGCCGAGCGCGAAGATCGAGAGTTTGAGGAGGGCACCACCTGAGAAGAGGTTGACCAGCGAGTAGAGGCCGGAGGTGTCCTGGTTGGCGTTCAGGCAGGTCTGAACGTTGCCGAAGTCGACGAACGGCGCCGGGATGAACGACCCGAGCCGGAAGAGGGCGATGATGCCCAGGGTGAAGCCGATCTTGCGGCGAAGGTCCGGGGTGCGGAAGATCCGCGCGACGGCGCTGAACAAAGTGCGTCCTGCTTTCCTATGAGAGTTCAGTCGGGTGGCCGGAAAGCCCGGCCACCCGACTGGACCGCCTGAGGGCGGCTACTTGACGGAGCCGCCGGCGGCGACGATCTTCTGCTCGGCAGAGCCGGAGACCTTGTCGACCGCAACGTTCAGCTTAACCGCAATGTCACCGTTGCCGAGAACCTTCACCTTCTCGTTCTTGCGCACTGCACCCTTGGCGACCAGGTCGGCGACGGTCACGTCGCCGCCGGCCGGGTACAGCTCAGCGAGCTTCTCCAGGTTCACGACCTGGTACTCGACCCGGAACGGGTTCTTGAAGCCGCGGAGCTTCGGAGTCCGCATGTGGAACGGCAGCTGGCCACCCTGGAAGCCCGGGCGCACCGAGTAGCGCGCCTTGGTTCCCTTGGTACCGCGGCCGGCGGTCTTGCCCTTCGAACCCTCACCGCGTCCGACGCGGGTCTTGTCCTTCTTGGCACCGGCGGCCGGGCGGAGGTGGTGGACCTTGAGGACCTGCTCGCGGGGCTCCGCGACGTCCTTCTTGGCCGAGGCCTTCTTCGCCGGAGCGGCGACGGTCTCGTCCGTGCTGCCGGCAGCGGCCTTGTCGGCGGCCTTGGTGGTCGCCTTCTTGGCCGGAGCCTTCTTCTCGGCGGTCGCCTTGTCGGTCGCCGGCTTCTCAGCAGCGGCCTTGGTGGTCGCGGCCTTCTTCGCCGGGGTCTTCTTCTCGGCCGCCGGCTTCTCGGCAGCCTCAGTGGTCGGCTTGTCGTCAGCCATTAGTCGATCTCCTCAACCTTCACCAGGTGAGCGACGGTGTTGACGTACCCGCGGTTCTGCGAGTTGTCCTCGCGGACGACGACGTCACCGATGCGCTTCAGTCCCAGACTGCGCAGCGTGTCGCGCTGGTACTGCTTCTCGCTCACTTTCGACTTGATCTGCGTGATCTTCAGACGCGCAGCCATCAGGCACCTGCCTTCGCGGTAGCGGCGGCCTCAGCCGCACGGGCCTCGAGCTGCAGCAGCTTCTCGGGCGCGACACGGTCGTAGTCCAGGCCACGGCGGGCGGCGACGGCGCGGGGCTCCTCGAGCTGCTGCAGCGCCTCCACCGTCGCGTGGACGATGTTGATCGTGTTCGACGAGCCGAGCGACTTGCTCAGGACGTCGTGGATGCCGGCGCACTCCAGGACGGCGCGCACCGGGCCACCGGCGATGACACCGGTACCGGCGGCGGCCGGACGGAGGAGGACGACACCGGCGGCCGCCTCACCCTGCACCGGGTGCGGGATGGTGTTGCCGACGCGGGGGACGCGGAAGAAGTTCTTCTTCGCCTCCTCGACGCCCTTCGAGATGGCCAGCGGGACCTCGCGGGCCTTGCCGTAGCCGACGCCCACCAGACCGTTGCCGTCACCGACGACCACGAGAGCGGTGAAGCTGAAGCGACGGCCGCCCTTGACGACCTTCGAGACGCGGTTGATGGTCACGACGCGCTCCAGGAACTGGCTCTTGTCCTGGTCGCGGCTGCCACGGTCGCGGTTGGGGTTGCGCTCACGGCCGCCACGGCGCGGCTCGCGCTCGCGCTGCGTGTTGTCGGTCGACGCAGCGGTCTCCACCGGCTGCTCGGCCACTGCCTGATCGGCCACGGTCTGCTCCTTGTTGTTGTCGCTCACAGGTTCAGTCCACCCTCTCGAGCTCCTTCGGCGACAGCGGCGACGCGACCCGCGTACTTGCTGCCACCACGGTCGAAGACGACCGCTTCGATGCCGGCGCTCTTCGCGCGCTCGGCCACCAGCTCACCGACGCGGCGGGCCTTTGCGGTCTTGTCGCCGTCGAACGAGCGGAGGTCCGCCTCCATGGTCGACGCCGATGCGAGGGTGTGCCCCTGCGCGTCGTCCACGACCTGCACGAAGACGTGACGGGCCGAACGGGTGACGACCAGGCGCGGACGGGACGCGGTGCCCGCGAGCTTCTTGCGAAGGCGGGTGTGACGGCGGTCGCGAGCGGCCGCCTTGCTCTTTCCTCTGGTACCCAGAGCCATGATTACTTACCAGCCTTTCCGGCCTTGCGACGGACGACCTCGCCGGCGTAGCGCACGCCCTTGCCCTTGTACGGCTCGGGCTTGCGGATCTTGCGGATGTTCGCGGCGACCTCGCCCACAGCCTGCTTGTCGATGCCGGTCACGGTGAGCTTGTTGTTGCCCTCGACCGTGAACGTGATGCCGGCCGGCGGCTCGACGGTGACCGGGTGCGAGAAGCCGAGCGCGAACTCGACCGCGGAACCCTTCTGGGCGACGCGGTAACCGGTGCCGACGATCTCCAGGCCCTTCGAGTAGCCCTGGGTGACGCCGATGATGTTGTTGTTGATCAGCGTGCGGGTCAGGCCGTGCAGCGAACGCGACTCGCGCTCGTCGTCCGGACGGGTCACCAGGACCTGGCCGTCCTCCAGCTTGACCTCGATCGGGTTGGCGACGGTGAGGCTGAGCTCACCCTTCGGGCCCTTCACGGTGACGGCCTGGCCGTCGATGGTCACATCCACGCCCGCGGGGACGTCGATGGGAAGTCTTCCAATACGCGACATGTCGGGTTACCACACGTAGGCGAGGACTTCCCCACCCACGCCCTTCTTCTCAGCCTCGCGGTCCGTGAGCAGACCGGAGGAGGTGGACAGGATGGCGACGCCGAGCCCGCCGAGCACCTTGGGGAGCTCGGTCGACTTCGCGTAGACGCGAAGACCGGGCTTCGAGACGCGCTTGATGCCGGCGATGGAACGCTCGCGGTTCGGGCCGAACTTGAGGTTCAGCGTGAGCGTCTTCCCGACCCGGGCGTCGGCGACATCCCAGCCGGAGATGTAGCCCTCGTTGGTGAGGATCTCGGCGATGTGCGCCTTCAGCTTCGAGTGCGGCATCGACACGGTGTCGTGGTGCGCCGAGTTCGCGTTGCGCAGTCTGGTCAGCATGTCTGCGACCGGATCTGTCATTGTCATTGCGGTTTTCCTTCGTTCACCAGGTTTCGTTCAGCCGGTCCACGACTGACGACCTGTGGTGGAGGCGGGGGGGCCGGGCGCGCCCGCCCCCGGGGGGGGGGGCGTGGGGGCGGCGGGGGGGCGCGGGGGGGGGGCCCGCCGGGGGGTGACGCCCGCCCCCCCC
>NZ_JBPGXM010000160.1:0-7509 GCF_056755495.1 Leifsonia sp. KNZ12-8B | reverse complement strand
GAATTCCGCTGGAATTCCGACCGAACGGCGCCCCTCGATGGGTGGTGGGACGGCAGCACGGGCGCGGGTCAGGAGGCGGGGACCTCCTCCGGCTCGCCCGCCTCGGCCTCCTCCTCCGTGGCGGCGCCGCGGAACTGCGTCATGTAGAGGTCGTAGTAGGCGCCGCGCTTCTCGAGCAGGGTGGCGTGGTCGCCCTGCTCCACGATGCTGCCGTTCTCCATCACGAGGATTGTGTGGGCGTCGCGGATGGTCGAGAGCCGGTGCGCGATCACGAACGACGTGCGGTCGGTGCGCAGCGCCGCCATCGCGTGCTGCACCAGCAGCTCGGTGCGGGTGTCGACCGACGACGTCGCCTCGTCGAGGATGAGCAGCGACGGGTTCGCGATGAACGCGCGCGCGATCGTGATGAGCTGGCGCTCACCGGCCGAGACGTTGCCGCCGTCGGCCTCGATCTTGGTGTCGTACCCGTCGGGCAGCTGGCGGACGAAGCGGTCGACCATCGTGGCCTTGGCGGCCTCCACGACCTCCTCGTCGGTCGCGTCGAGGCGGCCGTAGCGGATGTTCTCGCGGATGGTGCCCGAGAACAGCCACGCGTCCTGCAAGACCATGCCCACCTGGCCGCGCAGCTCGGCCCGCGACAACTCGGTGGTGTCGATGCCGTCGAGCCGGATGCTGCCGCCGTTGAGCTCGTAGAACCGCATGATGAGGTTCACGAGCGTCGTCTTGCCGGCGCCGGTCGGGCCCACGATCGCCACGGTCTGGCCGGGCTTCACCGACAGGCTGAGGTCGTGGATGAGCGGAACGGCCGGGTCGTACGAGAAGTCGACCTGCTCCAGCTCGACGCGGCCGTCGGCCCGCTCCGGCAGGTGCCGGGTCTCGTGGTCAGGGGTCTGCTCGTCCGCATCGAGGAATTCGAACGTGCGCTCGGCCGACGCCACGCCCGACTGCAGCATGTTCGCCATGCCCGCGATCTGGCCGATCGGCTGCGAGAACTCGCGCGAGTACTGGATGAACGCGGTCGCGTCGCCGATCGTCATCTGGCCCGACGCCACGCGCAGGCCGCCGACGACGGCGATCAGCACGTACGAGAGGTACGAGACGAAGTTCATCGCCGGCATGATCATGCCCGAGACGAACTGCGCGCCGACCTGCGCCGAGTGGAGCTTGCCGTTGCGGCCGTCGAACTCCTCCAGCATGACCTCGCCGCGGCCGAAGGCGCGCACCAGGTCGAGACCGGAGTACGACTCCTCGATGTGGCCGTTGAGCGATCCGGTCGCGTTCCACTGCTGCTTGAACAGCTTCTGCGACCGGGTGCCGATGACGCCCGCGATGATGCCGGAGAGCGGGATGGAGATGAGCGCGATCAGCGCCAGCTGCCACGAGACGATGAACATCATGATCCCGATGCCGATCACCATGAGCACCGACTGGATCAGCTGCGAGAACGCCTGCTGCAGCGCGGTCTGGATGTTGTCGACGTCGTTCGTGACCCGCGACATCAGGTCGCCGCGCTGGCGGGTGTCGAAGTAGCTCAGCGGGAGGCGGTTGAGCTTGGCCTCCACGTCGGCGCGCAGTCGGTAGACCACCCGCATGACGAGGGCGTTCAGGATGTACCCGTTCCACCACCCCAGCAGCGACGCCACGACGTACATCGCCAGCACGATCATCAGCAGCCGGCCGAGCTCGGTGAAGTCGATGCCCGTCCCCGGGATCACGCCGTTCTCGGTGATGGTGCCGACGGTGCCGGAGAAGATGACGTCGGTCGCCGAGCCGAGGATCTTCGGCGCGATCACGGTCAGCGCGACCGAGACCACGACGAGGAGGGTGACCCAGGCCATGCCGAGCCACTCCGGCTTGAGCAGGCCGAGCAGGCGCTTGAACGACGGCCAGAAGTGCTCGGCCTTCTTGGCGGGCGTGCCGCCGAACATGTCGCCGTCGGACTCGGTCGGCTCGAACTCGTAGTCGAGCTCTTCGAGGGTCGCCTCCTCGGCGAGCCGGCGGGCGGCCTCGTCGGCCTCCGAGCGCTTGCCGCGCCCGTTGCGGCGGCCGTTGGTCTTGTCGGTGTTCGTCTTGTCGGTGTTCGCCATCTCAGGCCACCTCCAGGCTCAGCTGCGACTCGACGATCTCGCGGTAGGTCTCGCTCGTCTCGATGAGTTCGTCGTGGGTGCCGGTGCCGACGACCCTGCCGTCGTCGAGCACCACGATGGTGTCGGCCTCGCGGATGGTCGACACGCGCTGCGCGACGACGATCACGGTCGCGTCGCCCGTCGACCGGGTGAGCGCCTGTCTCAGCCGGGCGTCGGTCGCGACGTCGAGGGCCGAGAAGGAGTCGTCGAACAGGAACACCTTCGGCTGGGCGACCAGCGCCCGCGCGATGCAGAGGCGCTGCCGCTGCCCGCCCGAGACGTTGGTGCCGCCCTGGGAGATGCGCTCGTCGAGACCGTGCTCCTTGGCACGGACGAAGTCCTCGGCCTGGGCGACGCGCAACGCCTCCCACAGCTCCTCGTCGGTGGCATCGGGGCGGCCGAAGCGGAGGTTGGTCGCGATGGTCCCCGAGAAGAGGTACGGCCGCTGCGGGACGAGCCCGAGCACGCCGGCGAGCTGCTGCCGGCTGAGCAGGTCGACCGGAACTCCGCCGATGCGGACCCGGCCGGACTGCGGCGTGAACAGGTCGGCGATCACCGAGACGAGCGTCGACTTGCCGGAGCCGGTGGACCCGACGATGGCCGTCACCTTGCCCGGCTCGGCGGTGAAGCTGACATCGCTGAGCACGGGGTGCTCGGCGCCGGGATAGCCGAAGGTGACGCGGTCGACCTCCACCCGGCCGTCCGTGGGGAGCGCGTCGGCGCCGACGCCGTCGCCCGCCCCGTGGCCGGAGCCGGTCGGGACGGCGGTCAGCACCTCGTCGATGCGCTCGGCGCAGACCATCGCGCGCGGGATCATCATGGCCATGAAGACGCCCATCATGACCGCGACCAGGATCTGCAGCAGGTACTGCAGGAACGCGGTCAGCGCGCCGATCTGGATGTCGCCCGCATCCACCCGCTGCCCGCCGAACCACAGCACAGCAACGGTCGCCGCGTTGAGGATGAGCATGATGAGCGGGAACATCAGCACGAAGACGTTGCCGACCTTCACCGAGATGCGGGTGAGCGCGGCGTTGGCGTCGTCGTAGCGCGCGGTCTCGAACTTCTCGCGGACGAAGGCGCGGATGACGCGGATGCCGACGATCTGCTCGCGGATGACGCCGTTGACGCCGTCGATGCGCTCCTGCATGATGCGGAACATCGGCAGCAGCAGCGTGACCAGGATGCCGACGACGACGAACAGCACGACCACCGAGACCCAGATCAGCCACGAGAGCCCCGGGTCGACGCCGACGGCGAGGATGATGCCGGCGATGCACATGATCGGCGTCGACACCATGAAGTTCAGCGTCATCAGCACGAGCATCTGCACCTGCTGCACGTCGTTGGTGTTGCGGGTGATCAGGGTCGGCATCCCCCACCTCGCGAGGTCGAGCGACGGCAGCCCGTCGACCTTGCGGTAGAAGGAGCGGCGGATGTCGCGGCCGACCGCCATCGAGGCACGCGCGCCGAAGTAGGTCGCGGTGATGGCCGCGGCGACCTGGGCGAAGCAGACGAACAGCATCATGCCGCCGGTGCGCCAGATGAAGTCGGTGTCGCCGGTGACGACGCCCTTGTCGATGATCTGGGCGTTGAGGGTCGGCAGGTAGAGGGCCGCCAGCGTCGCGATCAGCTGGAGGAGCACGACGGCGACGACCGACCGCCAATAGGGACGGATGAAGCGCAGCGTCATTCGAACGAGAGTCACGATGGTTCCCCGGATTCGTGGTGTGGAGTGGGTGCGTGGAGCGGCGAACGCCCCAGTCAATCAGCCTCCCGCCGGCCCCGAACCGTCACGACGCTGTGTTGAGTGCCCCCGAACAGCGTCTACCGTAGCGCGACCGGACGACATCCGTGCTGGTGCATCCGTTTGCATCGAGCGTATGAACCCTTGCGGTCAGGTCGTGACCGCAAGTCACGCGGGCGTGTAGACCAGGTGCAGCACGCCGTTGTCGTAGGCGTCCTGCTGGCGCAGCCGGAGCCGCGTCGTCGGCGTGCCCTGCGGGAAGAGGTGCGCGCCGCTGCCGAGCACGATCGGATAGACGAAGAGGTGCAGCCGGTCGACCAGCCCGTCGGCGAGGAGGGAGCGCACCAGCGTGCCGCTCCCGCTGACGTAGATCGCGCCTCCCACGCCCTCCTTGAACGCGCGGACCCGCTCGGTGTCGTAGGCGCCGAGCGAGCGCGAGTTGCGCCAGGTCGCCTCCGCGGTCGCGTCGTCCAGGTCGCCGATCACCGTCTTCGGGGTGTCGTTGAAGAACGGCGCTCCCGGGTCGTCGTCCGCGGTGCGGGTCGACCAGGCCGGGGCGAACATCTCGAACGTCGTGCGGCCGAGCAGGATGGCGTCGGAGGCCCGGGTGATCCGGCCGATGTCGTCGCCCATCTCGGGATCGAACCCGAACTCGGCCGTCCACCGGGGGTCCTCGAACACCCCGTCGAGCGACATGAACTCGTGGACCGCGATGGCGCCCATCGTCGTCTCCCTTCCGTCCGGTCCCCCGGATCCTCAGAGCACGGCCGGCAGCCGGTCGAGGCAGTCGTTCCAGCCCTGCACGTGCTCGCGCGCGGCGGCCTCGGTCGGGAAGCCGTCCTGCCGCACGGTCAGCCGGGTGCCGTCGGCCTCCGGCTCGAGCGAGAAGGCCACGCTCGTCTCGTCGTCCTCGCCGTCCCAGCGCCAGGTGGTCGCGAGGAGGCGGCCCGGCTCGACTGCGGTGACGCGCCCGCTCACGCCGATGCCGACCGGCTCGGACGAGACCCGGAAGGCCCCGCCCTCGCGGGCCTCCACGCGGGCGGTGGTCGCGAACCGCGGCGGCCAGAACCACCCGGCCAGCGCGTCGGCGTCCGTCAGCGCGCTCCACACCCGGTCCGGGGGCGCGGAGAGCCGGCGTTCGACGACGAGGCCGTTCATGCCGTCCATCCTGGGGCACGGACGGCGCCGCGTCCAGAGTGCGCAGCGCCCGGGTTCAGCCGTCCTTGCGCAGCTGCAGCAGCAGCTCCGGCGCGCGCGCGTCGAGCACGCGTCCGCCGACGCGGACGCCGACCGCCAGCAGGACGCCTCCGACCACCGCGCCGATCAGCAGGGCGAGCCAGCCCCACACCGCCTGCCGGGTGACCAGCGAGACGATCAGGAGCACGATCTCGGGCAGGCACAGCACCGCCATCACCGCCCAGGCCGCGAAGGTCGGGCCGAGCAGCGAGATGTTGGAGCCGGGGCGGGAGCGGAACGGGTTGTCGCCCGGCTCGGGCACCGGGAAGACGAAGCGCGCCGAGGTCACCGCGCACACCGCCGCTCCCGAGAGCAGCAGCCCGAGCGAGAGCCCGAGGATGCCGGGCGCCGGCAGCCAGTCGCCCTCCACCCCGGCCGACACGAGCGACAGGATCACCACGGCAGGCACGCCGAAGATCAGCATCGCGGAGGCGCGGCCCCAGCGGTCCGCCCATCCCGGCACGGCCTTGGAGATGTGCAGCGCGAACGCCGTGGAGTCGTACGAGACGTCGGCGATCATCCCGATGCCGAGCGCGAACGCGACCGCGGGCGCCGAGACGAAGATGTAGCCGTTCGAGTGGTTGAGGCTGGAGTAGAACCACATCAGCAGCGGCATCAGCGGGATGATGAGGAGCTGCCGTAGGTAGCGCGGGTCGCGGAACCAGTAGGTGAGGCAGCGCGCGGCGATGGCCCCGGCGGCCGTCCCCGGCAGGATGCCGAACAGTCCGAGCTTCCCCTGCGCCTTCGAGCGCGAGGAGGCGCGGGTCGGAGTGACCAGCGACCGCGCCAGCCCCCAGCGCCAGACCAGCCAGAGCAGGCCGATCGTGGCGAGCGCGATCAGCAGGCGCAGCAGGGCTCCGGCCGGGTCGCCCGCGGCGACGGCGGACGGGATGGCCCAGACCGCGCCGAGGGGCGACCAGGACAGTCCGTCGGCGACCGCCGGGAGGGCGTCGGCCGACGAGCGCAGCCCGCGGGTGATGCCGATGATGATCGGGCCGGCCAGGATGAGCGGGATCAGCACCAGGAGGCCGGACGCCTCCTTGAACCGCCGGCCGGACGCGAGCCCGCTCGCCATCGACGTGACGGCACGCGA
The DNA here is from genome assembly GCF_056755495.1 of Leifsonia sp. KNZ12-8B. Taxonomy (NCBI): domain Bacteria; kingdom Bacillati; phylum Actinomycetota; class Actinomycetes; order Micrococcales; family Microbacteriaceae; genus Leifsonia; species Leifsonia sp. KNZ12-8B. Next base: position 1,307 of record NZ_JBPGXM010000160.1, on the reverse strand, counting down.
CGCGACGATGCACGTCGCGGCGCCGAGGGCGCCGGTGAGCAGCGCGACGACCGCGACGCCGGGCGCGGTCAGCCAGGTCAAGGAGGTCGCGAGCGAGGCGATGGTCGTGGCGGCGCCGGCGATGCCGACGGCGCCGCTCAGCAGCATCCCGATCATGAGGGTGTTGAGCGGGATCGGGTAGACCGCGAGCCGCGCGGGGTCGAGCGTCTGCTCCACACCGGAGAGCAGGAGCGGCAGGATCGCCCAGCCCAGCACCGCGGCCGAGCCGCCGAGCACCGTCGCGGTGCGTGCGACCTCAGCGGGCACGAACGCGAGCCCGATCAGTGCGGCGAGGATGACCAGCAGCGCGCCGACGCCGTAGATCGCTCCGATGATGACGGCGACCAGCTGGCCGGTGCTCCGCCGGAACGAGTTGCGCAGGACGAGCAGGCGCAGCCTTACGAGCGTCGCAACCACTCCGGCCCCTCCCCCACGCGGCGGCCGCCGACGAGCTCGACGAAGCGGTCCTCGAGCGTCGAGCCGGCGCGCACGTCGTCCACGGTGCCCGCGGCGACCACGCGGCCGGCGGTGATGACGGCGACGTGGTCGCACATCCGCTCCACCAGGTCCATGACGTGCGACGACACGATGACGGTGCCGCCGCCCTGCACGTAGCCGTGCAGGATGTCGCGGATGTTCGCGGCCGAGACCGGGTCGACCGACTCGAACGGCTCGTCGAGCACCAGCACGCGCGGGGCGTGCACCATGGCGGCGGCGAGCGCGATCTTCTTGGTCATGCCGGCGGAGTAGTCGACGACGAGCGTGCCTCCCGCCGATTCGAGGTCGAGGAGGCGCAGGAGGTCGTGGGTGCGCTCGGAGGCGGTCGGCCGGTCCATGCCGCTCAGCAGGCCCGCGTACTCCACGAGCTGCTCACCGGTCAGCCGGTCGAACAGGCGCACGCCGTCCGAGAGCACGCCGACCAGCGCCTTCGCCTGCAGGGGCTGCGCCCACATGTCGACGCCGTGGACGAGCACCTGGCCCGAGTCCGGCCGCAGCAGGCCGGTCGCCATGCTCAGCGTCGTGGTCTTGCCGGCGCCGTTCGGGCCCACCAGGCCGTAGAAGCTCCCCTCCGGCACGTCGAGATCGATTCCGTCGACGGCGATCTTCTCGCCGAATCGCTTGTGCAGCCCCCGGATGCTCACCGCGAGCCCGTGGTCGTCGGCCACGCGCACTCCCCCTTCTCGGGCGGCTCCGCCCTCGCGTCATGGATTCGATGCCAGCCTAGGGGACGCCCTTCCTCCCCCTCCTCCTGTCTCTTATACACATCT
>NZ_JBPGXM010000159.1:0-7550 GCF_056755495.1 Leifsonia sp. KNZ12-8B | reverse complement strand
TTGGGGGGGGGGGGGTTTGGGGGGGGGCCCAACCCGGGGGGGGGGTTAGGGGGGGCGCCCGGGGGGGGGGGCTTCTCCCGCGGGGGGGGGGGGGGGGGGGGGGCCCCCCCCCCCCCCCACGTCACCTGCGGAAGTTGCCCAGAATGATGTCGGCGATCGCGACGAGAACCTCACCGACGCGGGAGAGCCACAGCCGGAGAGTCCACGTGCGCCCTGGCCCGCGTCTCATCGCACTCCCAGGACTCAGCGCGCCGCCGGCGCGTACGTCTCGATCGAGACGATGCCGGAGGCCGGGTTCGTCGCCGAGAGGTGCACGACGGAGAAGCCGCCGGTATCGAGGTCGGCGGCGTCGTTGAGGTAGCCGCCCGGCATCGTGCCGGTCGCGAGGGCGATCTCGCGGAGGATCTCGGGGAGCACCGGTCCGTGGCTGCACAGCACAGCGGTCTTGCGCGAGCGGACGCGCTTGCCGACGACCTCCCGCACCTGGCCGCGGCCCTCCTCGTACGCGTCCTGGCTGATGCCGTGCTCGCGCTGCGGCTTGATCCCGGTCGCCGCGGCGAGCGGTGCGACGGTCGCCACGCAGCGGACGGCGTCGCTGGTGACGATGCGGCGCGGCCGCCAGGCGAGCAGGGTCGGGACGTCCGAGGCGGACTGCCGCACGCCGCGCTCGGTCAGCGGGCGGGCGGCGTCGGGGCCGTCCCAGTCGCCGCGCGGCGCGGCCTTGCCGTGCCGCAGGGCGATGAGCGCGAAGGTGGAGGTCACGCCCTGCTTCACGAGCGCGTCGAACGCGTCGAGGATCTCGACGTCGCGCTCGTAGGTGAGGTAGCTGCGCGCCTTCTTGACCGTCACCCACTCGATCGCCGCGATCTCGGCGTTGGGCACGAAGGTCGACCGCAGGATCGCCTTCTCGGAGACCTCGGCCGCCCAGAAGTGGACGATCTTCTCACGCCCGCTGGCCAGCGGATACCGGGAGACGCCGAGCGGGACGCCGAGGCGGATGCCGAGCCCGGTCTCCTCCTCGATCTCGCGCACCGCCGTCTGCGGGAGGGTCTCGCCCTCGTCGACCTTGCCCTTCGGGATCGTCACGTCGCCGTACTTGGTGCGGTGCACCACGAGCACGACGATCCGGTCGTCGACGACGCGCCAGCAGAGCGCGCCCGCGGCGTAGACGGCCGGGGTCACCTCGCGGCTCACCGCCTGGTTCCCGTGCGCGTGCTGCGCGGACGCTGGCTGGTCTGCTGCATCAGCTTGTTCTGCAGGTCGGTGAGCGGCTTGCCGGACTCGTCGAGGTGGTGCCTGGTCCAGACGCCGTCCTCGGCGAGGGTCCACGTGGCCGTGCGCTCGTCGAAGGCGAGGTCGAACAGGCGCTCCAGCTCGGCGAGGTGCTCGGGGTCGGTGAGCCGCACCAGCGCCTCCACGCGGCGGTCGAGGTTGCGGTGCATCATGTCGGCGCTTCCGATGTAGACCTGCGGGTCGCCGTCGTTGACGAACGAGAAGACGCGCGAGTGCTCCAGGTAACGGCCGAGCACCGAGCGCACGCGGATGTTGTCGGAGAGGCCGGGGCGCCCGGGGACGAGGCCGCAGATGCCGCGCACCCACAGCTCGATCGGGACGCCGGCCTGACTGGCGCGGTAGAGCGCGTCGATGATCGCCTCGTCGACGATGGAGTTGACCTTGATCCGGATGCCGGAGGGCCGGCCCGCCTCGGCGTGCGCCCGCTCGACGTCGATGCGCTTGAGCAGGCCCTTGCGCAGGTGCAGCGGGGCGACGAGGAGGCGCTTGAACTTCTTCTCGATGGCGTAGCCGGAGAGCTCGTTGAACAGTCGGGTCAGGTCCTTGCCGACCTGGTCGTCGGCCGTCAGCAGGCCCAGGTCCTCGTAGATGCGCGAGGTCTTCGGGTTGTAGTTGCCGGTGCCGATGTGGCTGTAGTGCTTGAGGACGCCCTTCTCCTCGCGGATGACGAGCGCGAGCTTGCAGTGCGTCTTGAGTCCGACCAGGCCGTACACGACGTGCACGCCCGCCTTCTCGAGCTTGCGCGCCCAGGAGATGTTGTTCTGTTCGTCGAACCGCGCCTTGATCTCCACCAGCGCCAGCACCTGCTTGCCCGCCTCCGCCGCGTCGATGAGCGCCTCGACGATCGGGCTGTCGCCCGAGGTGCGGTACAGCGTCTGCTTGATGGCGAGCACGTGCGGGTCGGCCGCGGCCTGCTCCAGGAACGCCTGGACGCTGGTGGCGAAGGACTCGTAGGGGTGGTGCAGCAGGATGTCCTGGCGCGCGACCGCCGCGAACACGTCCGGCTTGGCGTTGGGCTCGCTCGGCATGAGCTGCGGCGCCGTGGTCGGCACGTGGTTGGGGTAGTGCAGGTCGGGCCGGTCGATCTTGGCCAGATCGAACAGGCCGCCGAGGTCGAGCGGACCGGGGAGGCGGTAGACCTCCTGCTCGGTGACGTCGAGCTCGCGCACCAGCAGGCCGAGCGTCACGTCGTCCATGTCGTCGGTGACCTCGAGCCGGATCGGCGGGCCGAACCGCCGGCGCAGCAGCTCGCGCTCGAGCGCCTGGATGAGGTTCTCGGTCTCGTCCTCGTCGATCTCGACGTCTTCGTTGCGCGTGACGCGGAAGACGTGGTGGTCGAGGATCTCCATGCCGGGGAACAGGTCGCCGAGGTGGTTGGCGATGAGCTCCTCCAGCGGGAGGAAGCGCACCTGCCCGAGCGCCTCGCGCTGGTCGATGCGCACGAACCGCGGCAGCATCTGCGGCACCTTGAGGCGCGCGAACTGCTCCTTGCCGGTGCGGGAGTTGCGCACGCGGATGGACAGGTTGAGCGAGAGCCCCGAGATGTACGGGAAGGGGTGCGCCGGGTCGACCGCGAGCGGCATCAGGACCGGGAAGATCTGCTGCGAGAACACCTCGCGCAGGTGCGTGCGGTCGCCCTCGTCGAGCGCATCCCACGAGACGACGGAGATGCCGGCCTCGCGCAGCGCGGGGAGGACCAGCTCGTGGTAGGCGCGGGCGTGCCGCTCCTGCAGCTCGTGCGCCTTCTTGGAGATGTCGGCCAGGACGTCCTGCGGGGCGCGCCCGGTGTTGGTCGGCACGGCCAGCCCGGTGGCGATGCGCCGCTTGAGGCCGGCGACCCTGACCATGAAGAACTCGTCGAGGTTGGTGGCGAAGATGGCGAGGAAGTTGGCGCGCTCGAGCACCGGGAGGAGCGGATCCTCCGCGAGCTCGAGCACCCGCTGGTTGAACGCCAGCCAGCTCAGCTCGCGGTCGAGGTAGCGGTTGTCGGGGAGCTCCGGATCGGGCTCGTAGATGAACGGGGCGAAGTCGTCGTCGAAGTCGCCGCCCAGGCTGCCCGCCAGGCCGTTGTCCAAGAGGATGTTGTCGCCGTCCATGCCCCCATCTTGGCACTGCTGCGAGGCCGGATGAACGGCAGCGGCCGATCTGTGGAGAATCGGATCAGCCGCGCCGGTAGTGGACATCGACGGAGCGGTCGGTGAACCCGGCCGACCGGTACAGCGCCAGCGCCGCGGTGTTGTCGCCCTCGACGTACAGCTCCGCCTCCGCGCACCCGCGGTCGCGCAGCCGCCACAGTCCGGCCGCGAGCAGCGCGCGTCCGATCCCGCGCCCGGCCGCCTCTGGCGCGACCCCCAGCACGTAGATCTCTCCGGGGGCTCCGGCCTCCACCTTGACCCAGTCGTAGCCCACCAGCCGCCCGGAGGCGTCGCGCAGCAGCAGCACGTCGCCGGCGTCGAACCACGACTCGGCCTGCCGCGCACGGAGGTCGTCGACGGTCAGCGCCCCCTGCTCGGGATGGGCGGCGAAGATGCGTGCGTTCAGCGCCACCCACTCCTCGTCGTCGATGCCGGGCCGGAGGGCGGTCAGCTCGTAGCCGGCCGGGATCGCCACCGTCTGCGGCTCCGCATCCAGGAGCACGCCCAGCTTCAGCAGCGTGCGCACGCGCGCGAACCCGAAGCGCCCCGCGAGGCGTGCTGCCGCGGGGTGGTCGCCATGCGCCCACGCCGTGAGCTGGCCCTCCACCTCGGCGAGCAGCGCCTCCACCGCGCCCGCGCCGACGCCGCGCCCGCGCTCGGGTGGCAGGACCGCCAGGTCGAGCTCGCCGCCGCCCAGCACCGCCGCGCCGACGACGCGCCCGCCCGCACGGATCAGCGACGGCGTGCGGCGCCCGCTCTCGATGTCCAGCCGGGTCTGCTCGTTGAAGGGATCGGCCCCGTCTGCCGCGCGCGCCGCGTCGGCGACGCCGAAGAACGCAGCACGCTGCGACGGGTCGCCCAGGTCCGCGGCGGCGGGAACGGCCGGTCTCTCAGGAACGGACGGACGCTCAGGAACGGACGGACGAGGGGAGTCGCTCATTGTCGTCCTCGTACACGTTGAACCGGTACCCCACGTTGCGGACGGTGCCGATCAGCGACTCGAGGTCGCCCAGCTTGGCGCGCAGGCGCCGCACGTGCACGTCGACCGTGCGCGTGCCGCCGAAGTAGTCGTAGCCCCACACCTCGCTGAGCAGCTGCTCGCGGGTGAAGACGCGCGACGGATGCGTGGCGAAGAAGCGGAGCAGCTCGAACTCCTTGAAGGTGAGGTCGAGCTGGCGGCCGTGCGCCTTCGCCGAGTAGCTGGCCTCGTCGATGGTGATGCCCGACGCCTGGATCTTGCTCTGCGAGTGCTCCTGCGTCTGACGGCCGATGGCGAGGCGGATGCGCGCGTCGACCTCCGCGGGGCCGGCGGTGTCGAGCACGACGTCGTTGACGCCCCAGTCGGCGCTGACCGCGGTCAGGCCGCCCTCGGTGAGCACGAGGAGCAGCGGCACCGTGACGCCGGTCGTGGTGAGGATCTTGCACAGCGACTTGGCGCTCGCCAGGTCGCGCCGGGCATCCACGAAGATCAGGTCGCAGCTCGGCGCGTTGACCAGGGAGGCCGGCGCGGCGGGGATCTGACGGGTGCGGTGGCTGAGGAGGGCGAGCGACGGGAGCACCTCCGCATCGGGCGCGGACGTGAGGATCAACAGCTGCGCCACTCAGTACCTCCTCACCCTGCTCGTGCCGCAATGCTACCGGAATCGCGGGCGTGTCCCTCCCGGCCTGCGTGCGGGGGCACAATGGGTGCATGACCGACGCGACGCCGGAGCAGCCGCCCCAGGAGCCTCCCGCGCCGGTGGGGGAGCCGGAGGTGCACGGCCTCGGGCCGGCCGCCGCGGCACCCCTGCCGCCGCCGCTGAGCCGCGGCGCCCGGATCGCGAGCGTCGTCGCCGTCTGGGGTCTCGCCGTGGTGTTCGGCGTGCTGGTCGGCGCGATCTCCGCTCCGGAGCAGTACGCGGCCTGGCTGTCGCTCGCGCTCGCCGTGTGCGTGCTGCTCGCCTTCGTGGCCCAGCTGGCCACCCAGCACAAGGACGGCTTCGTCGACCGGCTCGCGGCGACGCTGACCGGCTGCTTCGTCGTGCTCGGCGTGACGGGCGCCGTGCTCGGGGCGATGGCGCTCTCGGCCTGAAATCCCGCTCGGCCTGATTAGACTGGCAGCATGCTCGTCGCTCTCGAACTCTTCTTCGTCGGCCTCCTGGGGCTCGCAACGCTGGCCATCCTCGGCGTCTCCGGCGTCGTCGTCTACAACCTGTTCCGCGGGCAGCGCTAGCCAGCGGTCGCCGTCGCATGATCGAACTGCCGACCGACCTCCCGGCCGAACTCGTCCCGCTCTCCTGGCTCCTCGGCGTGTGGGAGGGGACCGGTGTGCTCGACTACGCGATCGGCGACGACCACACCGAGCTCGAGTTCGGCCAGCGCATCAGCTTCAGCCATGACGGCCAGCCGTACCTCAACTACTCGGCGTCGTCGTGGGTGCTCGACGAGGAGCGCACCCCGCTGGCCGCCGAGACCGGGTACTGGCGGTTGAGCCGCAAGCTCATCGAGGGCGACGCCGGGCCGGCGATGCTGCCGGGCGTCGGCGCCCGGCCCTTCAACACCGCCCAGTCGGTGGAGACCCTGCGCAACTCGCACGGCGGCTTCGACATCGACGTCGCGATCATCCACCCGGACGGGGTCAGCGAGCTGTACCTCGGCCAGGTCGCCGGCCCCCGCATCGACCTCGCGACCGACGCCGTCGTCCGTACCGCCGGCGCCAAGGAGTACTCGGCGGCGACGCGGCTGTACGGGCTCGTGGAGGGGCACCTCCTGTGGGCGTGGGACATCGCCGCGCTGGGCCAGGACCTGCGCACCCACGCCTCGGCGCGGCTCGCGAAGGTCGACTGACGAAAGGTGGGCTGATGTCCCGGTCGCCGTTCCTCGACCTCCCCGGCGCCGTCGACGTCGCGGAGGTCGGCGTGCCCGCGCACTACGGTAATCCGCTCGGCGAGCAGCGGGCGCTGGCGGAGGGCCGGGCGATCGTCGACCTGTCCGACCGCGCCGTGCTGACGGTGACCGGGCCCGACCGGCTCAGCTGGCTCAACTCGCTCACCAGTCAGGCGCTGACCGGGCTGCGGCCGGGGGAGTCGTCAGAGACCCTCCTGCTCGACGTCACCGGCCGCGTGGAGCACGCCGCGCGGCTCGTCGACGACGGCGAGACCGTGTGGCTCCTGGTCGACCGGCCGGAGGCCGAGGGGCTGCGGACCTGGCTCGACTCCATGCGCTTCATGCTGCGGGTGGAGGTCGCCGACCGCACCGACGCCTACGCGACGATCGGCACGCTCGGCGATCCCGACCTCCCCGTCGCCGTCTCGAACGGGGTGCCGCTGATCTGGCACGATCCCTGGCACGCCGTCACCCCCGGCGGGCACCAGTACGCGCGCGGCGAGCATCCCGGCGCCGACTGGAGCTGGAGCGAGCGGCTGGTCGCGCGCGACGACCTGGCCGGCATCGCGGCCCGCGCCGCCGCCGGCGAGCTCGCCGTGGCGGGCACACTGGCGGCCGACGCACTGCGGATCGCCGCCTGGCGGCCGCGGTTCTCGACGGAGGTCGATGAGCGCACCATCCCGCACGAGCTCGACTGGCTCCGCACCGCGGTGCACCTGACCAAGGGCTGCTACCGCGGCCAGGAGACGGTCGCGAAGGTGCACAACCTCGGGCATCCGCCGCGCCGCCTGGTGATGCTGCACCTGGACGGCTCGGAGGGCGTGCATCCCGCCCGGGGCGCGGCCGTGTCGCTCGACGGCAAGGAGGTCGGCACCGTGACCTCCACCGCCCTGCACTACGAGCTGGGGCCGATCGCGCTCGCCGTGGTCAAGCGCGGGACGGATGCGGGAGCGACCCTGACGGTGGACGCCGACGGCACGGCCGTGGCCGCGGCGCAGGAGGTCGTGGTCCCGCCGGAGGCGGGCGCCGAGGCGCACGTGCCCCACCTTCCGCGGCTCGGTGCCGTGACCCGCAAACCGCGCGGCTGACCCCGGTCCGCTCGCCGCCATCCACCTGTCACGACACGCCGTGGGGGCGGTCGTCGAGGCGGCGTGTCATGCCGAGCCGACGACGACCGTCGAGTTGACGAGCGCTTGTTAGGTAATGCTAACCTAACCTGCGTCTGTCTCTTATACACATCTCCGAGCCCACGAGACC
>NZ_JBPGXM010000158.1:0-7635 GCF_056755495.1 Leifsonia sp. KNZ12-8B | reverse complement strand
GGGGGGGGGGGGCGGGGGGCGGGGGGGGGGGGGGGGGGGGGGGGCGGGGGACGGCTCGCCGATCGACGTGGGCGTCGGCGAGAAGTCGGCCGGATCGAGCGCGTACGTCAGCGAGGTGGGTGCGAGCGGCGCCGCGAGGCCGGACTGGAGCTGTCCGGCGACGTCGGCATCCCCGTAACCGAGTGAGAAGGTGTCGTTCGGGAGTGCGGCCAGGCGGTCCAGCCACTCGACGGCCGAGTCCGGCGCCGAGTTCCCGAGCGCCCGGATGGACGCGATGATCATCGGGTCGATGCCGACCGCGACGGTGCTGTGTCCCTCCAGGCCGTCGAGGTCGCGGGTCAGCACGCCGTTGGGCGCGGTGTAGGTGCTGAGGTCCTGGGCGGAGAGGAGGCCGTCCGCCGTGGATGGGCTGACGATCGGCATCGCGACCGTCACCTCGGCGCGGGTAGCGGCCCCTCCCGGGCTCCAGACGACGGACGAGCGGGCCTCCGCGGTTGCGGATCCGGCGGTCGCGGTCGCGCCGAGACCGAACACGGCCGCCGAGGTGCGTGCGCCGAACGGGATGGCGGCCGCGGGGACCTGCACGCGGACCACGGTGCTCGTCCCCGGCTCCAGCACGGGGAGCTCGGCCGTGCCGAGCTTCGTCTTGTCGTCGACCGGGTCGGTCGAGCCGAGCCAGGAGGTCAGGTCGTTCCGCGACGACTGCGGGGTCGGCTCCAGCCAGAGGTCGACCGATCCCGTGCCGTAGGCGGTGTCGGAGGGGTTGCTGACGGTGACGGCGGCCGTGAGGTTCTGCCCGGGCGAGAGCAGGCCGGCGTTGTCGGTGCCGAGGGTCGCGGTGAGGGTGCTGTCGCCTGCGGCGGTCGGGGCTGCAGCCGACGTGGAGGTGGCGCCGACACCATGCTTGCCAGTTACCGATGCTCCGGCGGCCGGGGCGACACCGGAGGTCGCGGCCAGCGTCAGGCCGACAGCGCCCGCGAGGACCGCGACGACGCGCCGGAGGGTCGACCCCCGCCGGAGGGTGGGGACGGGTGCGCTCATGCGTCGACGCGCGATCCCGACTCGGCCTCCATGACGACGATTCTAGAGGCCGACCCCTGAGAGACCGCGGCGAGCACGCCCGGTTAAACTGGGGCACCATGCACAGCGTCGCCGAATCACTCGAACGCCTCGGCGAGCTCGCCGCGTCGCCGACCGTCGCCCGCGTCGCCGACGCCTTCGAGGCCGCGGGGTACGAGCTGTCGCTGGTCGGCGGACCGGTCCGCGACGCGTTGCTCGGCCGGCCGGTGCACGACCTCGACTTCACGACCGACGCCCGGCCCGACGACATCCTGCGCGTGCTGGCCCCGCTCGCCGACGCCGTGTGGGACGTGGGCCGCCAGTTCGGGACGATCGGCGGCCGCTTCGGCGACGAGACGGTCGAGATCACGACGTACCGCAGCGACAGCTACGACGGGCAGACCCGCAAGCCGGAGGTGCAGTTCGGCGACACGCTGGAGGGCGACCTCCTGCGCCGCGACTTCACGGTCAACGCGCTCGCGCTGCGCATCCCCGAGGTGCGCCTGGTCGACCCGTCCGGCGGGGTCGAGCACCTGCTGAGCCGCACGATCACGACACCGTCGAGCCCGGAGGTCTCGTTCGGCGACGATCCGCTCCGGATGCTCCGCGCCGCACGCTTCGCAGCCCAGCTGGGCTTCACCGTCGACGACGAGACGCAGGCGGCCATGAGCGACATGGCCGAGCGCATCCGCATCGTCAGCGCCGAGCGCGTCCGCGACGAGCTCACCAAGCTGCTGCTCGCCGACGAGCCGCGGCCCGGCATCGAGCTGCTGGTGGACTCCGGGCTCGCCGACGAGGTGGTGCCCGAGATCCCCGCCCTCCGCCTCGAGGTCGACGAGCACCACCACCACAAGGACGTCTACCAGCACAGCCTCACGGTGCTCGACCAGGCGATCGGGTACGAGAAGGAGCGGCATCCCGGGGAGGCGCCCGACCTCGTCCTGAGGCTGGCGGCCATCCTCCACGACATCGGCAAGCCCGCGACCCGCCGGTTCGAGCCGGGCGGGGCGGTCAGCTTCTACCACCACGATCTGGTGGGGGCGAAGCTCGCCAAGAAGCGGCTCACCGCCCTGCGCTTCGATAAGGCGACCATCGAGGCCGTCGCCCGCCTGATCGAGCTGCACCTGCGGTTCTTCGGGTACGCCGACGCGAACTGGACCGACTCGGCGGTGCGTCGCTACGTGCGCGATGCCGGCGACCAGCTGGAGCGCCTCCACATGCTCACCCGTGCCGACGTCACGACGCGGAACCGGCGCAAGGCCGACCGGCTGGGCTTCGCCTACGACGACCTGGAGGCGCGGATCGCCGCCCTGCAGGAGCAGGAGGAGCTCGAGGCGGTCCGCCCCGACCTCGACGGCACGCAGGTGATGGCCGTCCTCGGCCTCAAGCCCGGCCGCGAGGTCGGCCAGGCCATGCGGTTCCTGCTGGAGCTGCGGCTCGACGAAGGCCCGCTCGGCGAGGAGGAGGCCACCCGGCGCCTGCTCGCGTGGTGGGAGAACCGCTGAGCCGGCCCTCCCGCTCGCCCGCGCTGCGGCGCAGGGACGCGGTGACCGGGTACGCGCTGCTGGCGCCGAGCCTGTTCGGGATCGCGTGCTTCCTCGTGCTGCCGGTGCTGGTGGTGGTCTGGCTGAGCTTCCAGAGCTGGGATCTCATCCGGCCGGCCCGGTTCGTCGGGCTCGCCAACTACGCATCGGTGCTGACGGACCCGGTCTTCGGCGACTCACTGCTGGTCACGCTGCTGTTCGTGGTGATCGTGATCCCGGTGCAGACGGCGCTGGGGCTGTTCGCGGCCTCCCTGCTCACCCGCGGGCTGCCCGGCTCGGCATTGCTGCGCACGATCTACGTGCTGCCGTGGATCTGCGCGCCGCTGGCCCTCGGCATCGTGTGGAAGTGGATCTTCGCCCCGACGGGAGGCGCGCTGACGGCCATCCTCGGTGTGCGCGTCGAGTGGCTGACCGACCCGGTGCTCGCGCTGCCCGCCGCGGCCGCCGTCGTGATCTGGACCAACGTCGGCTACGTCACCCTCTTCTTCATGGCCGGGCTGGTCGCCATCCCGCAGCACGTCGTGGAGGCGGCGCGCATCGACGGCGCCGGCCCCGTCGCGCTGTTCTGGCGGATCAAGCTCCCGCTGCTGCGGCCGACGATGTTCTTCGTGCTGGTGACGAGCGTCATCGCGGTGTTCCAGCTGTTCGACCAGATCTACGCGCTCACCGGGGGCGGGCCGGAGCACCGGACCGACGTGGTCGCCAACCGCATCTACACGGAGGCGTTCCAGACGTTCGACTTCGGTCGGGCGGCGGTCATGGCGCTCGTGCTGCTCGTGATCCTCGTCGCCATCACGGTCGGTCAGCAGCTCTACTTCCGGCGGAGGACGACGTATGAGCTCGACTAGTCGCGTCCTCCGCACCGCAGGCATCTACCTCGTGCTGCTCGCCGGAGCGGTCGTCACCCTCGCGCCGTTCCTCCTCAGCGCGATGACGGCCTTCAAGACGCCGCAGCAGTTCGCGCAGCAGCCGGCGCTCGCGGCCCCTGACCCGTGGACGCTCGAGAACGTCGTCACCCTCTTCACCGGGCCGGCCGGCTTCGGGCGGGCGCTCGGCGTGACCGTGCTGATGGCGGCCTTCATCCTGGTGTTCCAGCTCGTCTTCTCGATCATGGCGGCGTACGCCTTCGCCCGGGTCGACTTCCCCGGCAGGGACGCGCTGTTCTGGGTCTACCTGGCCACGCTGATGGTGCCGGCGGTGGTGCTCGTCGTGCCGCTTTATCTGATGATGGTGCAGCTCGGACTCCGCGACACCTTCTGGGGGCTCGTCCTCCCCTTCTCGTTCGGCAGCCCCTACGCGATCTTCCTGCTGCGCGAGTACTTCCGCGGCATCCCGCAAGACCTGGTGGATGCCGCCCGGCTCGACGGCGCCTCCACGCTCGACATCCTCGTGGAGGTCGTGGTCCCGCTCTCGCGACCGATCATCGCCACGCTGGTGCTCATCACCGTGGTCAGCCAGTGGAACAGCTTCCTCTGGCCGCTGGTCATCACGAGCGGTAACACGTGGCGGGTCACCACGGTCGCGACTGCTAGCCTCCAATCCCAGTACAACGGCAACTGGACAGTTGTCATGACAGCGACGACGCTGGCGATCGTGCCGCTCGTCGTCCTCTTCCTGGTCTTCCAGAAACACCTCGTGCGGTCGATCACGATCTCCGGCTTCCGCTGACACGGGCCGGCATCCGCGAGGAGGAACACATGGCCAAGCGTTCGACGGTGCTCGCCGTCTCGGTAGTGGGACTGGTGGCGGTGGTCGCCGCCGTCGGCATCGGCGTGGGCGTGGCCGGGGCGTCGCATCCGACCACGCAGACCGTGACGGTGCGGCTGTGGGACGAGCAGGTGCAGAAGGCGTACAACCGCTCCTTCGCGGCCTTCGAGAAGCAGAACCCCGACATCGACGTGAAGACCTCGCTCGTGCCCTGGGCCGACTACTTCACCACGCTGCGGACGGATGTCGCCGCCGGCACCGCGGACGATGTGTTCTGGGTCAACGCGGGCAACTTCGAGGACTACGCGGCCGCGGGGGATCTGGTCGACGTCACGACGTCGCTCGGGCGCGAGGCCGCCGCTCAGTGGCAGGACTCGGTCGTGAAGCAGTACACCCGCGACGGCTCGCTGTGGGGCGTGCCGCAGCTCGCGGACCCCGGGATCGGGGTCTTCTACAACGAGGAGCTGCTGCGCGCCGCCGGTCTGACGCCGGAGTCGCTGAACGGCCTCCACTGGTCGCCCGATCCCGCGAAGGACACGCTGCTGCCGGTGCTGCAGAAGCTCACGCTCGACTCCTCCGGCCGCAACGCCGCCGATCCGGCGTTCGACCCGGCACATGTCGTGCAGTACGGCTACAACGCCGCGAACGACCTGAACGCGATCTACATCAACTACCTCGGCTCGAACGGCGCCGCGCTGCAGAAGGGCGACGAGTTCGTGTTCGACTCGCCGAAGGGCGTGCAGGCGTTCCAGTACGTGGTCGACCTGATCTCGAAGTACCACGTCGCGCCCTCGGCGGCCGATACGAACACGAACGGCGACTTCAGCCGCGATCAGTTCACGCAGGGCAAGCTGGCGCTCTTCCAGACCGGGTCGTACAACCTCGCGAACGTGGAGCAGGGAGCCGGCTTCGACTGGGGCGTCGCTCCCCTGCCGGCGGGGCCGGCCGGCGCGATCAGCGTGACCAACGGCGTCATCGCCGCGGGCAACGCGCACTCGCAGCACGGCGACGCGGTGAAGAAGGTGCTGCGGTGGCTCGGCAGCGCGGAGGGCTCGAAGGCGATCGGAGAGGGCGGCTCCGCCTCCCCCGCCGTCGTTCCTGCGCAGCGGCAGTTCCTCGACTACTGGAAGGGCGAGGGCGTCGACGTCTCGCCGCTGTACGACGTGCTCGACAACGGCACCGTGCAGGGACCGCAGGGTGCGAACTGGGCGAAGGCGCAGGATGCGTTCGGGCCGATCTTCGAGTCGATGTTCCTCGGCCGGGTGCCCGTCGCGGAGGCGCTGAAGGAGGCGCAGACGAAGGCGAACGCGGCGATGAAGGGGTGACGACGCTTCTCCACAGGGCGTCCGCCTGCGATGCTTCTCCACGGATGTCGCCTCGGCCGGCCGCGGATGTCGCGCGGTCGGGAGGCTGGGGGCATGACGAATCTCCTCATCGCCCCCGCGCCCGCTGCTCCCGCCGACTGGCATCGCGACACGGCATCCGTTACGCTTGACAGGTTGCCCGGGCAGCATCATGCCCAGGTGACGGATATCAGACCCTCCTGCTGCAGACCGTCTGCAGCCGCTGAGACCAGAGGAGGTGGGTCAGCCATGCATCAATACGAGCTGATGGTGATTCTCGATCCCGAGATCGATGAGCGCACCGTTGCTCCGAGCCTGGACAAGTTCCTGAACGTCGTTCGCAACGACGGCGGAACCATCGACAACGTCGACATCTGGGGACGTCGTCGCCTGGCGTACGAGATCAACAAGAAGTCCGAGGGCATCTACGCCGTCGTGCAGCTCACCGCGAACGGTGACACCACGAAGGAGCTCGACCGCCAGCTGAAGCTCAGCGAGGCCGTCATGCGCACGAAGGTGCTCCGCGCGGAGGAGGCGATCGCCCAGGTCGCCGCCGCTCAGAAGCGCGCCGACGAGAAGGCTGCCCGCAAGGCCGCCACCTCCGAGAAGGCAAGCGCCTAGTCCGATGGCCGGCGAGACCGTCATCACCGTGGTGGGCAACCTCACGGCCGACCCCGAGCTGCGCTACACGCAGAACGGGCTGGCCGTCGCCAACTTCACCATCGCGTCCACTCCCCGCACGTTCGACCGTCAGGCGAACGAGTGGAAGGACGGTGAGGCCCTCTTCCTCCGTGCAAGCGTGTGGCGCGAGTTCGCCGAGCACGTCGCCGGATCGCTGACGAAGGGCTCGCGCGTCATCGCGCAGGGCCGCCTGAAGCAGCGCTCCTACGAGACGAAGGAAGGCGAGAAGCGCACCTCGATCGAGCTCGAGATCGATGAGATCGGGCCGTCGCTGCGCTACGCCACCGCACAGGTCACCCGCACCCAGTCGTCGCGCGGTCCTGGTGGTCCCGGCGGATTCGGCGGCGGTGCTCCCGCTGTCGAGGAGCCGTGGGCCGCTTCTGCACCGGCGGATCCGTCCTCCGGCGCCGACGTCTGGAACACTCCGGGTTCCTACAACGACGAGACTCCCTTCTAAAGGGCACCAACACTGATCAGCCCGCCGGCACCCGTCCGGCGGCGCGTAGAGATAAAGGAAAACCATGGCTGGAAAGTCGAGCGGCGACCGCCGCAAGCCGATCCGCAAGGGCAAGGACGGCAAGAACGCCGCCCCCGCGAAGTCCGTTCGCGTCGGCGTCATTGACTACAAGGACGTCGCAACCCTGCGCAAGTTCATCTCGGAGCGTGGAAAGATCCGCGCCCGCCGCATCACCGGTGTCTCCGTCCAGGAGCAGCGCCTCATCGCCCGTGCCGTCAAGAACGCACGCGAGATGGCGCTCCTCCCCTACGCCGGCTCCGGCCGTTAAGGAGGCATCCCCATGTCGAAGGTCATTCTGACGCACGAGGTCACCGGCCTCGGTTCCGCCGGCGACGTCGTGGACGTCAAGGACGGATACGCACGCAACTACCTCGTCCCGCAGGGCTTCGCGATCTCGTGGACCCGTGGTGGCGAGAAGCAGGTGGAGCAGATCAAGGCGGCCCGCGCCGCGCGTGAGCTCCACACCATCGAGCAGGCCCAGGACCTCAAGGCCAAGCTCGAGGCGACCCGGGTCAAGCTGACCGTGAAGGCCGGCCGTGAGGGCCGCCTGTTCGGTTCGGTGAAGACCGCCGACGTCGCCGACGCGGTCAAGGCCGCGGGCATCGGCGAGCTCGACAAGCGCAAGATCGAGCTCCCGAACCCAATCAAGGTGACCGGTGACCACGAGGCCACCGTCCGCCTGCACGACGACCTCTCGGCCGTCATCTCCCTGCAGGTGGTCGCCGCCAAGTAAGGCGAGCGAGGAGCGCTAGTGTAGCGGGGGGGGGGGGGGGGGGCCGGCGCC
>NZ_JBPGXM010000157.1:0-7646 GCF_056755495.1 Leifsonia sp. KNZ12-8B | reverse complement strand
GAGGTGCGGCGGGCACGCCCTCGGCGGTCGCGCCGTCGACGGCGGGGCCGGTCTGGGTGGCGGTCACGGTGCGGTCAGCGTCGGTGCTGCCGGAGGTGGGGGTCACGTGTCTACTGCTCCTCGGGGTCGTCCTGCTCGTGATCGTCCTGCTCGTGATCGTCCCGCTCGAGATCGTCCTGCTCGCCGGCGGCCCATGCGTCCACCATCTCAGAGATGGCGTGGAGCATGAAGGTGTGGAACTCCTGGATCCGCGGCGTCGTCGTCGACGGGCTCAGCAGCACGTGATCGGCGTGCTCCCGGGCGGGGCCGCCGTCTCCGCCGCCGAACAGGACCGTCGTGGCGCCGGCCTTCCGCGCCGCGGCGAGTGCCGAGACGACGTTGGCGCTGCGTCCGCTGGTCGTGAAGGCCGCAACGACGTCGCCCGGCCGGGCCAGCCCCTCCACCTGACGAGCGAAGACGTCGTCGTAGGAGTAGTCGTTGGCGATGCAGGTCATCGTGGTGGGGTCGGTGCTGAGGGTGACGGCGCCGAGCGGACGACGGTCGCGCTTGTAGTGGCCGATGATCTCGCCCGTGAAGTGCTGGGCATCGGCCGCGCTGCCGCCGTTGCCGAACGTGTAGAGGATGTGGCCGTCGGCGAACGCGTCGCACAGCAGTCGCCCGACCTCCCGGATCGCGGGGAGGAGCTGCTCGCCCGCGCGCGCGGTCTCGATGTGGGCGTCGAGCTGCTCGCGCATCCACTCAGCCATGCTGGACCTCCTTGGTCGCGAGGGGTGCGGCGGGCGCGGACGCGAGGCTCGCGACCTTGTCGAACGCCACCGCGCCGGCGCCGACCACGCAGACCACGTCGCCGAGCTCGGCGAGCACGATCCGTGCGGCCGCGGCGGCGGGCGGCATCGCGGCGGACGCGACGCGCTCGCGCAGGGGCAGCAGCAGCGCGTCGCCGGAGCGGGTCACCCCGCCGCCCAGCACGACCAGGTCGGGCTCGAACACGTTGACGAGGTCGGTGACCGCGACGCCGAGCAGGTCGATGGTCTCGTCCCAGAGCTCGGTCGCGAGGGCGTCGCCCGCGGCCGCGGCGGCGACGACGTCCTCCGCGCGAACGGTCTCGAGCGTCGCCAGGCTGGAGCCGGCGCCGCGCTCGGCCACGGCCTCCCGCGCCCGGACGGCGATGGAGGTGCCGCTCGCGTAGACCTCGAGGCAGCCGTCGCGTCCGCAGAGGCAGTGGCGGCCTCCGGTGCGCACCATGATGTGACCGAACTCGCCGCCGTTGCCGGCCGCGCCGCGGTGCAGGCGGCCCTCGATGACCGCGCCGCCGCCGATGCCGGTCGAGATCGTGAGGTAGACCATCGTCTCGACCGCACGGGCGGCGCCGTAGCGGAACTCCCCTAGGGCGCCGGCGGTGGCGTCGTTCTCGAGCGCGGCGGGGACGCCGAACTCGCGCTCGGCCAGCTCGACGATGGGGAGGTCGATCCAGCCGGGGAGGTGGAGGGGGCCGGTCAGGACGCCCGCGCGGGCATCGAGCGGCCCGCCGCAGGAGATTCCGACCGCCTCGATCTCGTCGGCGGGGATGCCGGACGCGGCGATCGCGCGATGCCCCATGTCGAACAGTCTGGGAACGATCACACCCGGCCCCTCCTCGCGGCGGGTGGGCTCGACGATGAGTCCGTGCGTGCTGCCGTCCTCTGTCACGACGCCGACGGCGAGCTTGGTGCCGCCGATGTCGAGGGAGAGGACGGCCCGTCGGCCGTTTGCCATCATGTCCTTCCGAGTGCTGCCAGTCCCCGGCGGCCCGCGACTCTGCGGGCCCCCATGTGGGATCGTTCCCACAGATACTACGGGCCGCACGCCGGGCGGGTCAACCGCTTCGCCCTCCCGGGAACACCTGCAGGTGAGCCGTCGAGCACAGGAAAAACGTCAGCGGCTGGCGGCGGGGGTCGCTAGGGTGTGCGCGTGAGCGATCAGGGCGGCGCGCGGGTGCGCCTTCACCACCGGTGGTTCGGCGACGAGGACTCGCCGCGGCCTCCACTGCTGCTGATCCACGGCGGCGGGTCCACGATCGAGACGAACTGGGGGATGCTGCTCCCCCGGCTCTGCGCGACGCGCACCGTGCTCGCGGTCGAGCTGCAGGGGCACGGGCGCACGGCGTCCGGCGACGGACCGGCGAGCTTCGAGGGCTCGGCCGACGATGTCGGCACGCTGCTCGCGGAGCTGGGCGTGGGGCCGGTCGACGTGCTCGGCTTCAGCAACGGCGGCCAGGTCGCGCTGCTCCTCGCGGCGCGGCACCCCGGCGCCGTGCGACGGCTGATCGCGGCGTCCGCGCCGTTCCGTCGCGATGGCATGATCGACGGCTTCTGGGAGGGGCTCTCCGCGGGCACCTTCGACGACCTCCCCGAGCCGTACCGCGTCGCCGATCTCGCCGTCAGCCATGACCCCGGCCACGCCCGCCGGATGTTCGAGCTCGACCGGCAGCTGATGCTCGGGTTCCAGGGCTTCGAGGAGGCGGTCATCGCCTCCATCGCCGCGCCGACGCTGGTGGTCGGCGGCGACCGCGACGTCGTCCGTGTCGAGCACCTGGTCGAACTGGCCGGCCTGCTCCCCGACGCGCGCCTCCTGATCGTGCCAGGCGGACACGGCGACTACCTGGGCGAGCTGCTCGCCGCGGGCGGCGACGCGCGGGCGATGGAGGCGGCCCTCCCGTACCTCCTGCAGTTCCTCGACGCGTAGCGCCCTGCGCGCACCCGTCCCGCCATCGCCATCGCCATCGCCATCGCTTCCGGACTTCCGTACGCAACACGCCGATGCGGAGCGTGCAGAAGTCCGGAAGCGCTGGCGACCGGGGCTGGCGGGCGCGCGGCGCGCTAGCTGCGGACCTCGGCGAGGAGGGCGTCGATCTGGCCCATGGCCTCGCGCATGCCCTCCGCCATGCCCATGGCGAGCATCTCGTCGAGCTGCTCCGTGCTCACGAACTGCGTGAGCGTCGTCATCGTGGTCACACCGTCGCGCTCCTCGAACGTGACGATGCCGCGGGCCGGCTCGCCGGGCGCCTTGCTGCCGTCGTCGTTCGCGAAGCCGTCCTCGAACTCCAGCCGGCTCGGCGGGTCCACCACCAGGATGCGCCACCAGCCCCGCGGCCGCTCGCCGTCGGGCGTCGTCATGTAATACGCGGCCTCGCCGCCCGGCTCGAACTCGTACTTCTCGAAGGTCGCCGGGTACTCCGGCGGGCCCCACCACCGCTCGAGCTGCCGCGGGTCGGACCACAGCTCCCACACGCGCTCGCGCGGGGCCGTGAACTCGGCGACGAGCGTGAGCGTGAGGGCGTCGGCGTCCGTGGATGTCTCGATGACCGTCATCGTGCTGTCCTCTCAGATCGTGCTGGGTGGTGCCCCGTCGTCCTCGGCGAGGATGGCGGTCATGGTGTGCACGCGATGGCGCCACAACTGCTCGTAGCGGTCGAGCAGCCGGGAGGCGCGGCGGATGGCCTCCACGTCTCCGTGGACGACGCGCTCCCGCCCGCGGACCCGCTTGCCGACCAGGCCGGCGCGCTCGAGCACCGCGACGTGCTTCTGCACGGCGGCGAAGCTCATGTCGTAGTGCCCCGCGAGTTCGCTGACCGTGTGGTCGGCGCGCAGGGAGCGGGCGACGATGTCGCGCCTTGTCGCATCCGCCAGCGCGTGGAAGATGCGGTCGACCTCGTCGTCGGTGAGCTGACGTTCCATTCGTACAACCATTTGGTTGTACGTTACCGCGGTCTGACCCCGTGGGCAACCGTCGAGTACGCGGATATTCACGCGAAAACCGCCGAGTACGCGGAAAGTGCGCGTACTCGGCGGTTGCCCAGCGGGGCGGGCGGGGTCAGACGATGTCGACGACCGCGTCCGCCGCCTGGCCCAGGCGGGCGCCGCCCACGGTCACGTCGGCGGCGAGGCGCTGGCGCTTGGCGGGGGTCGCTCCCGCCTCGACCGCGAAGCGCAGTCGCACGGTCTCGCCGGGGCCCGCCGTCGCCCGAGCAGGTGCGAGCGGAGGAGCCGCCCAGCCCGCGGGCGTCACCAGCCGCGCCTCCACCTCCCTCGGCTCGTCGAAGTCGTTGACCACGACCACCTCGTACGTCAGCGGAGCCCCCGGCGCGACCCGCTGGTAGAACGGCTCCAGCAGCGCCAGGTTGCCGTCCGCGGGAGGCCGTCGGCCGTCGTCGGGGAGCAGGCCGTCGTGGATCGCGAGCAGCTCGTCGCCCTGCTCGGTCAGCAGGCGCAGGTAGTCCTCGTCGACCTCTCGGCCCTGCCAGTGCCCGGTGATCATCAGACCGGGAGCGATCCGTCGGTACAACTCCGCCGACTTCACGTAGTCGTCGCTGCGGAAGCGGTTGCGGTACTGGTAGTTCAGGATCTCGCGCTGCACGCCCAGCCGGCCCTCGCCGGTCTGCTGGTCGCCGGTCGCGAGCACGCGCACGCCGTCGACCTCGAACTCGAACGCCGCCGCGTACAGGGTGTGACCCGGCAGCTCGTGCGTCGTGATCTCGTACTCCTGCCACTGCACGGTCTCCCCGATCCCGAGCACGCGGTCCGCGGGGATGGGTTCGAACCACTGGCACGGAAGGTCCATCCGCATCGGGTCGGCCATGATCGGCGCCACGTTCTCGGGCAGCCAGACCCGGGTGCCCTCCACATCGCGCAGGAGGTTCAGGCCCGCGATGTGGTCGTCGTGGTAGTGGGTGCCGAGCACGACCTCCACGCTGGTGACGCCGTAGTCGCGCTTGAGGGCCGGGAGGGAGGCGAGCCACGGCCGGCGGCCGGCGCGATCGGTGCCGGCCGGCCAGCCGGTCGACATGTCGTAGCCGTAGTCGATGAAGAGGGCCGCGCCGGAGTCGCTCAACAGCACGTAGGTGCAGGCGTTCGCGGTCCGGTTCAGCAGCAGGTGATCGGTCAGGCGGACGAAGGGGCTCTCCAGCCACTCGCGCAGGTCCCACGGCCGGGACCGGCGCGCATCCACGTAGCCCTGCATCCGCTCGGCCAGCGCTCCGAGAGCGCCGACCGCGTCGGGCATGGGCTCGCCGTGCGAGGGCAGCAGGACGGTCGGAGCCTCGTCCTGCAGCAGGTAGCACGAGAGCACGTTCATCGCCGGGCCCTCGTTCTCGGTGTACGACCACTGGGTCGCGGCCAGCGACCAGACCTTGCCCGGCGCGTAGATGAGGTCGCCGGTGAAGGCGAGCCGCTCGGCGGCCGCCTCGGTGGCGCTGCCGCTGCCTCCACCCGCCCGGTCGATCAGGTACGTGACCGAGCCCATCGTGTGCCCCGGCGTCGGGATGGTGCGGACCGCGATGCCGCCGTACTCGGCCGTGCGGTACTCCGGGACGGTGCCCGCGATCGGCACGGGGTCGAGCAGCGAGAAGCGGTCCTGCCGGAGGTTGTAGTCGTTGTAGAGCGCGCGCGCCGACCACATCTCGTCGACGCGGGCGAACAGGTCCTGCTCGACCGGCGGCACGTGGATGGGGATGCCCGCCTCGACAGCGCGCGGGAGGCCCTGCCCCTGGTCGCGGTGGTGGTGGGTCATCAGGACGGCGTCGAGCGTCTCCACTCCGAGCTCGTGCAGGTGGTCGAGCACGTCTCCCGACCCGAAGTCGATCGCGATCGCGCCGCCCTGGCCCGTGCGACCGTCGGCGCCCGACGACAGGATCACGTAGACGTTGCAGGTGTCGGCGAACCGGAAGACGCCGGGGGCGACCTCGGTGAACGCGCTCATGCGGTGACCTGCTCCTCGGCGGCCTCGTCGGCGATGGTCGCGCGGTACCGCCGCCACAGGCCCGCGATCTCGTCGAGGTCGGCGTCGGTCACCGCCTCCCCGCTGTTGTCGATCGACTCCACGTAGTACAGCGCCGGCACGCCCAGCGCAGGCTGGAGGCGCGCGTACTCGAGCCACTGCTCCCGGTTGGGCATCGGCCACTGGTCGGTGTCGATCGGGTGCCCGGGCAGGGAGTTGGCGGCGATGTCGCGGCGGAAGCGCAGCTGGTCCGACACCGGCACCGGCTCGCCGGCGACCGAGTCCTCGAGCACGTCGTTGAGGCGGACCATGTCGCTCACGGCCCCGAACGACGGGTGGACGGTGTGGGTGACGACGAGCGCGTCCGGCTTGGCCGCCTTCGCCGCCGCGTGCAGGGTGCGCAGCAGGGTGTGCAGCGCGGCGATCCCCCAGACCCCGTCCGTCGCCGCCTGCAGCGAGACCCCGGAGGGCGCGCGCTGGGTGAAGTCGACCTTGAAGCCGTCGGCGTCGAGCCCGTCGGCCGACAGCATCCACGTCACCTGGCTGGTCAGCGCGGCGAGGTAGGCCGGGTTGCCCGGGTCGACCGCGACCGGGCGGCCCTGCGCGTCGCGGACCGTCAGCTCGGCGGGGAGGCCGGACGGGTCCCACGCCTTGAACCACAGCAGCACGCGCTGGCCGGCCTCGTGCTTGGCGTCGATCCAGGCGCGCAGGTCGGGCCACTTCTCGGTGTCGACGGTGTTGGTGCCGTACTCGGCCTGCCAGCGGTCGTCGATGACGACGGTCCCCGGCTGGAGGCCGCGGTCGGCCAGCCGCCCCAGCCACCGGTCGTACAGGGGCTGGCGGGCGAGGTCCGGGGCGAACGCGGCGCCGGTCGGCAGCACGAAGCCGTCCGCGTCGTCGGTCGCGAGCGCCTCCCCCTCGTGCGACATCTTCACGGCGAGCGCGCACTGCGCTCCCCAGCCGCAGAAGATCGGCTCGAGCCACCACGGCACGACCCGCGGCGCCGCGTGCGCCCAGCCGCGCTCGACCAGGTCGTCGCGGTAGTCCTTGATGGCGGTCAGCGGGGCGCCGGCCGGGCGCAGCACGAACTCGGGGGAGGTCCAGCCGCCCTGGCCCACGCGCGTGTGGCCCTCGTAGGTGAGCCGCAGCAGGAAGCCGCCGTCGAGGGCGTCGTACCGGAACGTCGTGAAGCCGAGCTGCTCGACCGGCGCGACCACGCTCATCCCGAGCCAGTCGCCGACCGGCATGTCCGTCGGCCCGTGCGGGGCGTCGGCCGCGACGGCCGGGCGGCCGAGCGCGAAGACGAGCGGAGGCGGCGAGAAGATGCCGTGGAGGCGGCCGGGGTCCGCGTCGCCGACCACGCCGAGCTGCGCCTGGCTGCTCGACGGCCGCACGACCTGCACCGGCTCCGTCGGGGTCGGCACGAACACCGACGGGAAGCGGATACCCGAGCGGAAGACGCCCGCTGCGCCCGACGGCAGCACGCCGTGCCCGCCGAACACGGTCACGTCGGCGATGCGGGCGTCGTCGTGCTCGGAGGTCACCTCGACCCGGGCGCGGACCTCGCGCGGCGTGCAGCGCAGCACGACCGCGCGGGTCGCCCAGGCGCTGGAGTCGCTCGTCACGGTGACCTGGACGTCGCCGTCCGGGAGACTCTCGACGTCGACCGCGGTCCGGCCGGACGACTCGTCGGGCATCCCGACCCGGTCGACGCTCGCGAGCAGCGACAGGTCGCTCCACAGCTCACCGCCGGGGCCGGCGATCGTGGCGCGCGGCCGGGTGAGCGCCACGCCGAGCGTGTACGCGGGGGCGACGATCACGAGCTCGTGCTCGCCGCGGGTCAGGGTGATGGCGTCGGTGGTCTGCATCGTCCTACGGGTGAAGGGGAGGGA
>NZ_JBPGXM010000156.1:0-7982 GCF_056755495.1 Leifsonia sp. KNZ12-8B | reverse complement strand
CCCCCCCCCCCCCGCCCCCCCCCCCGCCCCCCCCCCCCCCCCGCCCCGCCCCCCCCCCCCCCCCCCCCCCCCCCCCCCCCCCCCCCCCGCCCGCGGCGCCGGGGGGGGGGGCGGCGGGCGCGCCCCCCCCCCCCCCCCCCCCCCCGCGTCCGCTGCCTGCGCCGGTCGTCAGGACTCGCCGCCCGCGGTGCCGGTGGTGCCGGCGTTCACGTCGTGCAGCAGGTACTTCTCGATCGCCCACGCGGGAGCGTTCGGGTCGACCTGGCCGCGCGCCGCGAGCAGCTCCAGCGTCCGGACCACCATCGAGGGGCCGTCGATCTTGAAGAAGCGGCGGGCCGCCGGGCGGGTGTCCGAGAAGCCGAAGCCGTCGGCGCCGAGCGTCGCGTACTCGCCCGGCACGAACTGCCGGATCTGGTCCGGGATGGCGTGCTCGTAGTCGGTGACGGCGACGAACGGGCCGTCGGCGCCCTCGAGCTTGCGGGTCACGTACGGGACCTGCTTCTCCTGCTGCGGGTAGAGGAAGTTGTGCTCCTCGGCCGCGAGGCCGTCGCGGCGCAGCTCGCCCCACGAGGTGACGCTCCAGACATCGGCCGAGACGCCCCAGTCCTGCTCGAGCAGGTGCTGCGCCTCCAGCGCCCACGGCACGGCGACGCCCGACGCGAGCAGCTGCGCCTTGGGCCCCTGCACCTCGGAGGCGCGGAGCTTGTAGAGGCCGCGGACGATGCCGTCGACGTCGACGCCCTCCGGCTCGGCCGGCTGCACGATCGGCTCGTTGTACACCGTGAGGTAGTACATGACGTTGGGGTTCGGGTGGTTGCCGCCGTACATCCGCTCGAGGCCGGCGCGCACGATGTGGCCGATCTCGTAGCCGTACGCCGGGTCGTACGAGACCACGGCCGGGTTGGTCGCCGCCAGCAGCGGGGAGTGGCCGTCGGCGTGCTGCAGGCCCTCGCCGGTCAGCGTGGTGCGGCCGGCGGTCGCGCCGATCAGGAAGCCGCGCGCCATCTGGTCGCCCGCCGCCCACAGGGCGTCGCCCGTGCGCTGGAAGCCGAACATCGAGTAGAAGACGTAGACCGGGATGAGCGGCTCGCCCTGGGTCGAGTACGACGTGCCGACGTTGGTGAACGCGGCCAGCGCGCCCGCCTCGTTGATGCCGACGTGGATGATCTGGCCCTGCGGGCTCTCCTTGTACGCCAGGAGCAGCTCGCGGTCGACCGACGTGTAGTTCTGGCCGTTCGGGTTGTAGATCTTCGCGTTCGGGAAGAACGCGTCCATGCCGAAGGTGCGGGCCTCGTCCGGGATGATCGGCACGATGCGGTGGCCGAAGTCCTTCGAGCGCAGCAGGTCCTTGAGCAGCCGGACGAACGCCATGGTGGTGGCGACCTCCTGCGTGCCGGAGCCCTTCTTGGAGATGGCGTACGCCGAGTCGTCCGGGAGGTTCAACTGCGTGTACTTCGCGCGGCGCTCCGGCACGTAGCCGCCGAGCGCGCGGCGGCGGTCGTGCAGGTACTGGATCGTCTCGTCCTCTGCGCCGGGGTTGTAGTACGGCGGGAGGTACGGGTTCTCCTCGAGCTGGGCGTCGGTGATCGGGACGCGCATCGCGTCGCGGAACGCCTTCAGGTTGTCGAGGGTCATCTTCTTCATCTGGTGGGTCGCGTTGCGGCCCTCGAAGCTCGGACCGAGGCCGTAGCCCTTGATGGTCTTCGCGATGATGACGGTCGGCTGGCCCTTGTGCTCCATCGCCGCCTTGAACGCCGCGTAGACCTTGCGGTAGTCGTGACCGCCGCGCTTGAGGCCCCAGACCTGCTCGTCGGTGTAGTCCTTGACGAGCTCCAGGGTGCGCGGGTCGCGACCGAAGAAGTTCTCGCGCACGTAGGCGCCGCTCTCGGTCTTGTAGGTCTGGTAGTCGCCGTCCGGCGTCTGGTTCATGAGGTTGACCAGCGCGCCGTCGGTGTCGCGGGCGAGCAGGTCGTCCCACTCGCGGCCCCAGATCACCTTGATGACGTTCCAGCCGGCGCCGCGGAAGTAGCTCTCCAGCTCCTGGATGATCTTGCCGTTGCCGCGGACCGGGCCGTCGAGGCGCTGCAGGTTCGCGTTGATGACGAAGGTGAGGTTGTCGAGCTTCTCGTTGGCCGCCACCTGGAGCTGGCCGCGCGACTCCACCTCGTCCATCTCGCCGTCGCCGAGGAACGCCCAGACGTGCTGGTCGGACGCGTCCTTGATGCCGCGGTTGGTGAGGTACTTGTTGAGCTGCGCCTGGTAGATCGCGTTGATCGGGCCGAGACCCATCGACACGGTCGGGAACTGCCAGAACTCCGGCATGAGCCGCGGGTGCGGGTACGACGAGAGGCCGCCGCCCGCGTGCGACTTCTCCTGGCGGAAGCCGTCGAGCTGGTCGGCGCTCAGCCGGCCCTCGAGGAACGCGCGGGCGTAGGGGCCGGGGGAGGCGTGGCCCTGGAAGAAGACCTGGTCGCCGCCGCCCGGGTGGTCCTGGCCGCGGAAGAAGTGGTTGAAGCCGACCTCGTACAGCGTCGCGCTCGAGGCGTAGCTGGAGAGGTGGCCGCCGACGGCGATGCCGGGGCGCTGCGCGCGGTGCACCATGACGGCCGCGTTCCAGCGGATCCACGCCCGGTAGCGGCGCTCGACCTCCTCGTCGCCGGGGAACTCCGGCTCGTTCTCCGGGGAGATGGTGTTGATGTAGTCCGTGGTGGGAACCATGGGCACGCCGAGGTGAAGCTCCTTGGAGCGCTTCAGCAGGCTCAGCATGATCTCACGAGCGCGCTCGTGGCCCTGGGCGGCAACCAGTGCGTCGAGGGATTCCCGCCACTCGGCGGTCTCCTCCGGGTCCGAATCAGTGTTATTCACCGAGTACGGGTCCTGGTCGTTTACAGTCACCCTCGACCTCTTTCTTGTGTCGGATGGATCGTGGACGGCGTCATGTGCTGTCGGGTCACGACAAACAGTGCGCACCATCCTTCAGCCTAGCCTCAGTCGGAGGGCGTCGTTGACAGCCGGGTTGGCGCTCCCGGCGGCCCGGTCTATGCTGTCTCCTCGTGGCTCTCGAGAACGACACCCAAGCACCCGACTTCGAGCTCCTCGACCAGCACGGCCGGTCGGTGCGGCTCAGCGACTTCCGGGGGCGCAAGGCCGTCGCGCTCGTCTTCTTCCCACTGGCGTACTCCGGCACCTGCACCGGCGAGCTGTGCGCGCTCCGCGACAACCTCGCCCTGTTCGAGGACCACCGCGTGGAGCTGCTGGCGATCTCGGTCGACTCCAAGTACACGCTGCGCGCGTGGGCCGAGCAGGAGGGCTACGGGTTCAGCCTCCTCGCCGACTTCTGGCCGCACGGCGAGATCGCGAAGGAGTACGGCGTCTTCCTGCCCGAGAAGGGCTTCGCGAACCGCGCCACCTTCGTCATCGACGAGCGCGGCATCATCCGCGCCTCCTTCATCACCGCCCCCGGCGAGGCCCGCTCGATCGAGTCGTACCGCGCCGCGCTGGAGCTGCTGCCCGCGCACGTCTGACCGCGGGCGCCCGCTAGGCTGGCGGCACCAGGGCCTTTAGCTCAGCTGGTAGAGCGCCACGTTTACACCGTGGATGTCGTCGGTTCGATCCCGGCAGGGCCCACAGTCACCCCCAGCAGCACGAACAGCGCCTCCACCGTCGCCGCCATGTCGATGGTCGGGTCCTGGAGCCACTGCAGCTGCATGCCGTCGGACACCGCCTGCACCAGGCGGGCCAGCGTCTCGGGGTCGACGGCGGGGGAGACGCGGCCCGCCGCCTGCTCGTCGGCGAGGGTGCGCGCGAACATCTCGCGGAGGGTGGCGCTGCGCTCCACGAAGTAGTCGTGGGCCGGGTGCGACGCGTCTCCGGCCTCCACCGCCAGGCGCGAGAACAACTGCACGAGACCCGGGACCTCGGCGTTGTGCCTGACCACCCCGACGAAGCCCTCGCGCACGCTCTGCAGCGAGGGCTCTCCCGTCAGGTCGCCGAACCGGCGCGAGTCCACCTCGTCGCGCTTGCGCAGGATCGCCGTGAACAGCTCGTCCTTGCTGCCGAAGTAGTGCAGCAGTCCGGCCTGCGACAGGCCGACCGCGTCGGCCAGCTCCTTGACGGATGCGCCGTGCCAGCCCTCGCGGGCGATCACGTCGAGCGCGGCCTCCAGGATCTCCTCCCGCTTCGCCACACCCTTCGCGTACGCCCCTCGTCGTGCCATGCCCCGAGCATAAACCCGAACGATGCTTGCTTTTGGAAAACCGAGTGACGTATGGTTTTCCCACCATCCACGGTGGATGGTGAGAGGACCCCCACGACAATGACGTCAGACACCTCCGTGCCGGCCGGCGAGACCGCCCCCGAACCCATCGCGCCCGTCACGACCAACACCTTCGTCGGCACCGCCTCCGGCAACGACGACCCGCCGGCGCCGATCAAGGGCCTGCGCCGCCTGATGGTGTGGATCATCCCCGCCAACCTCGGCATCTACCTGATCTGGGGAGCGCTGCCCGGCATCCTGCTCCCGCAGCAGATCACCCTGCTGTTCGGCGAGCAGGACAAGGTCGCCAACCTGACCATCGCCGCGACGATCGGAGCGTTCGCCGCGATGATCGCCCAGCCGATCGCGGGTCAGGTCTCCGACCGGACCCGCTCGCGCTTCGGTCGCCGGGCGCCGTGGATCGTCATCGGCTCGCTCGCCGGCGGCCTCTCACTGGTCGGGCTGGCGTTCGCGAACTCGCTGATCGGCGTCGTCATCGCCTGGACGCTGGTGCAGATCAGCTACAACGTCGCGCAGGGCCCGCTGACCGCGATCATGCCGGACCGGGTGCCGCTGAAGCGCCGCGGCACGTTCGCCGCGCTGTCCGGGATCGGGCTGATGGTGGGCGCGCTCGGCGGCCAGATCGTCGGCTCGCTCTTCTTCAACAGCCTCACGGTCGGGTACGTCTTCTTCGCGGTGTTCTCGCTGGTCGTCCTGAGCCTGTTCGTCGTGTTCAACCCCGACTACTCCAGCACCCGCATCGAGCGCGAGCCGTTCACCCTCGTCGACTTCCTCAAGACGTTCTGGGTGAACCCGATCGCGCACCCGGACTTCTTCTGGGCGTTCACCGGCCGCCTGCTGCTGTACACCGGCTACTTCGCCGTGACCGGCTTCCAGCTGTTCCTGCTCACGGACTACTTCCACGTCGACCACCCGGAGCAGCTCATCCCGCTGCTGGGGATGCTGAGCCTCGTCGGGATCATCGTCTCCACCGTCGTCTCCGGCCCACTGTCCGACCGGTTCGGTCGCCGCAAGCCGTTCGTGTTCGCCTCCGCCGCGGTCGTCAGCCTCGGGTTCCTGCTGCCCTGGCTCTGGCCCGATGTGACGGCGTGGATCATCATGACGGTCATCGCGGGCTTCGGCTTCGGGATGTTCCAGGCCGTCGACACGGCGCTGATGAGCGAGGTGCTCCCGTCGGCGAAGTCGTTCGCGAAGGACCTCGGCGTCGTCAACATCGCCGCCACCCTGCCGCAGACCATCGCCCCTGGCGTCGCCGGCGCCATCGTCCTCGCCTTCGGCTACACCGCGCTCTTCCCGATCGCGATCGTCCTCGGCATCCTGGGGGCGCTGGCCGTGTGGCCCATCAAGGCCACCCGCTGACCATCACCATCGAAAGGAATCCCATGACCGACACCACGACCGGCCCGCGCGCCGATCTGACCGGCCTGAGCGTCGAGGAGAAGGCGGCGCTGACCAGCGGCGAGAGCTTCTGGCGCACGAAGGCCGTCGGCGACATCCCCTCCGTCATGCTCACCGACGGGCCGCACGGCCTGCGCAAGCAGCGCGAGGGCGGCGACCACCTCGGCATCGGCGACAGCGTGCCCGCGACGTGCTTCCCTCCGGCGGTCGCGCTGGGCTCCTCGTGGGACGAGGAGCTCGCCGAGCGCGTCGGCACCGCCCTCGGCGTCGAGTCGTCCATCGAGGACGTCGCCGTCATCCTCGGCCCCGGCATCAACATCAAGCGCTCCCCGCTCTGCGGCCGCAACTTCGAGTACCTCAGCGAGGACCCGATCGTGTCCGGCGCGCTCGGCGCCGGGATCGTGCGCGGCATCCAGTCGCAGGGGGTCGGCGCGTCGCTCAAGCACTTCGCGGCGAACAACCAGGAGGACGACCGGATGCGGTCCTCGTCCGACATCGATCCGCGTCCGCTCCGCGAGATCTACCTGCGCGGCTTCCAGCGCGTCGTCGAGGACGCGCAGCCGCGCACGGTGATGTGCTCCTACAACCGCATCAACGGCGTCTTCGCGTCCGAGAACCCGTGGCTGCTCACCGACGTGCTGAGAGGGGAGTGGGGCTTCGACGGTCTCGTCGTCTCGGACTGGGGCGCGGTGAACGACCGCGTCGCGGCGCTGCGCGCCGGTCTCGACCTCGAGATGCCGGGCTCTGGCGGCGCCACCGACGCGCAGATCGTGGCCGCGGTGCAGGACGGCTCCCTCGCCGAGGCGGTCCTGGACGCGTCGGCGCAGCGCAACGCCGACCTCGCCGTCCGCTGGGCGGCGACGCCGCGCGTGGCGGGCCCGCTCGACGTGGACGCCCACCACGCCCTCGCCCGCGAGGCGGCCGCCCGGTCGATCGTGCTGCTGAAGAACGACGCCGTGGACGGGACTCCGCTGCTCCCGCTCCGCGACGACCAGTCGCTCGCCGTCATCGGCGCATTCGCCGAGAAGCCGCGCTACCAGGGAGCCGGCTCGTCGATGATCCACCCCACCCGCCTGGACGACGCGCTCACGTCCCTGCGCGCCCTCGCCCCGCAGGCCGCCTACGCGCCCGGCTTCTCCCTCGCGGTCGACGCGACCGAGGAGGAGACGCGGCGCGTGCGCGAGGAGGCGGTCGCCGCCGCCGCCGGAGCGTCGGTCGCGGTCGTGTTCGCCGGACTCCCGGCCCGTCTGGAGTCGGAGGGGTACGACCGGGAGGACATCGACCTGCCCGCCGACCAGCTCGCCCTCATCGACGCCGTCGTCGCCGCCAACCCCCGCACGGTCGTCGTGCTCTCCAACGGCGGCGTCGTCGCCCTCCCGTTCGCGGACTCCGTGCCAGCGATCGTGGAGGCGTGGCTGCTCGGCCAGGCCGGCGGCTCCGCCACGGCGGACGTGCTGTTCGGCGCTGTTTCCCCGTCGGGCAAGCTCACCGAGACGGTGCCGCTGCGGCTCGAGGACACCCCGGCGTTCCTGAACTTCCCGGGCGAGGAGGGACACGTGCGCTACGGCGAGGGTCTCTTCGTCGGATACCGCTGGTACGACGCCCGCCGGATGGAGGTCGCGTTCCCGTTCGGCCACGGCCTCTCGTACACGACCTTCGGGTACGGGGAGGCGACGGCCCTGGAGACGGCGGACGGCGACGTCGAGGTGCGCGTGACCGTCACCAACACCGGCGACCGCGCCGGGCGCGAGGTCGTGCAGGTCTACACGTCCCTGCCCGGATCGCGCGTCCAGCGCCCGCCGCGCGAGCTCAAGGGCTTCGCGTCGGTGGAGCTGGCCCCGGGGGAGTCGCGCGAGGTCACGATCGCCGTGCGGCGCTCCGACCTGGCGTACTGGGATGTGCGCGCCGAGCGCTGGATCGTCGAAGGCGGCGAGTACCGCGTCGAGGTCGGCGCGTCGAGCCGCGACCTGCGCGCGTCGGCGACCGTCGCGGTCGCGGGCGACGAGGTCAGCCTTCCTCTCACCCGGGAGTCTTCGCTCGCCGAGGTCATGGCGCATCCCGTCGCCGGCCCGATGGTGCAGCAGGCCCTCGCCGGCATGGCGCAGATGCTCGAGGGGGCGTCCGCGATCATGCCAGAGGGCGTCTCGATGGACAAGATGATGGGCTCCTTCCCGATCAGCCGCATCGGCATGATGGCCGGGGGACAGGTCACCCCCGAGATGATCGACGGTCTGCTCGAGGCCGCGAACGCACCGCAGAAGTAGCGCGCCTCCCCGTACCCCGGCGCGCCGACACGGCCATCGTGACG
>NZ_JBPGXM010000155.1:0-8094 GCF_056755495.1 Leifsonia sp. KNZ12-8B | reverse complement strand
CCCCCCGGGGGGGGGGGCGGGGGCCGCGGGCGGGGGGGCGCCCGCGGGGGGGGCCCCCCCCCCCCCCGGCGGCCCCCCGCCCCCCCCCCCCAAAAACCCCCCCGGCGGGGGCGCCCCCCCCCGCCCCCCCCCCCGCGCACCATCGAGGAGGCGGCCGGGATGGCCGAGCAGCACCCGCAGCCGGACGAGCGGCCGCGGCCGAAGTACGGCGAACTGGCGCCGCCCGGCTGGAGCTGGACGCCACCGGCGGACGCCGACCGGCTCGACACCTCCCGGACCAGTCCGGCGGCGTCGGGGGCCGAGGAGGCCGCGCCCGGCGAGCCCGGGCCGCACACCGGCGCGCCGACGCACGGGTACGCCGCCCCGCCCCCGGCGCCCCACGGGGTGCTGGAGCCGCGCCCGGCGGCCCGCTGGGACCTGGCCCTGACGGTCCTGCTGATCGTCTTCGGCTTCTTCGGGCTGTCGTACTCGATCGGCATCCTGCAGGCGTTCCCCGCCTACCTGCAGCTGCTGCACAGCTCGCAGGGACTCGGCGACTACACCCCGGAGCCGGTCGTCGGCACCATCGTCACGATCGGCACGATCACGATGGCGGGCCTGTGGGCCGTGTCGACCGGTCTCGCCGTCTGGCTGCTGGTCCGCAAGCGCGTGGCGTTCTACATCCCGCTGATCACGGGCGTGATCGCGTTCATCGCGCTCATCGTCTTCGCGAGCCTGATGGTCTCCACCGATCCCGCCCTGCTCGACGTGTACGGCGGCTTCACGCCGGCGCCCGCGCCGAGCTCCTCCTGATCTGCGGAGGGCTCGGCGGGGCGGCGTCCGTCGACGGCGTCCGTAGACGGGGTACGTGGACGGGGTGCCGCGGTCAGGCGGCGGCGTCGTCCTCCCGCGCCGCGGCCAGTCCCTCCGCCAGCGGCGTGGTCGGGCGGCCGATGAGCTCGCGCAGCGTCGGCGTCGCCTCCCCGAGCAGCCCGTCGCGGATGTTCCCGTCGAGCGCGACGACGAATCCGACCGTGCCGTCATCGAGCCCGGCGCCGCTCAGGATGCTCGCGTGCTCCTCCGGCGAGACCGAGCGGTAGACGACCTCCCGGCCCACCAGCGAGCCGATCGTCGCGGCCAGGTCGTCGAAGCTCCAGGCCACGTCGCCGCTCAGCTCGTAGACCGCACCGTCGTGACCCGGCTGCGTGAGCACGACGGCCGCCGCCTCCGCGTAGTCCGCGCGGGAGGCGCTGGCGACCCGCCCCTCCCCCGCGCTGCCCACGAGCTCGCCGGTGGCGGCCGCGGTGTCGAGCTGGCTCACGTAGTTCTCGGTGTACCAGTTGTTGCGGAGGATCGTGACCGGGAGTCCGGAGGCGGCGAGCAGCCGCTCGGTCTCGGCGTGCTCGGGCGCCAGCACCAGCGCCGAGTCGGTGGCCCGCGGCGCGCTCGTGTAGACCAGGCGGGAGACGCCGGCGGCCTTCGCGGCCTCGATCGCGTTCGCGTGCTGGGCCACGCGCCTCCCGACCTCGGATCCGGAGACCAGCAGGGCTGCGTCCACGCCGTCGAAGGCCGGTGCGAGGGTCTCCGGGCGGTCGAAGTCGATGACGACGGTGTCGACGCCCTGGGCGGCCAGCGGGGTGAGCCGCTCGGCGGACCGGCCGGCGGCCCGGATCTGCGAGGCGGGAACGCCGCGCTCGAGCAGCGCGTCGATGACGAGGCGGCCGAGGTGGCCGGTGGCTCCGGTGACGAGGATGGTCATGGGTGTTCCTTTCGGTCGGACGAGAGGAGGAACCGGCTCTCCGCACAGAAACTTCCCGTCCGCGGGTACCCACTTTTCGGTAAGTTACTGACGTGGACATCAGAAACGCGTCACCGAGCGGCTACGGCTTCACCGACGGGGTGCTCCCGTCCGCGTGCCCGAGCCGGATCGTGCTCAATCACGTCACGAGCACGTGGGGCGTGCTCGTGCTCGTCGCGCTGTCGCAGAGCGACCACCGCTGGGGCGAGCTGCGGCGCACGGTGCAGGGCATCAGCGAGAAGATGCTCGCGCAGACCCTCAAGACCCTAGAGCGCGACGGCTTCGTGCTCCGCACGGCGCAACCCACCATCCCGCCGCGCGTGGACTACAGCCTCACCGCCCGAGGCCGGGAGCTGACGGAGCACCTCCTGCCCCTCATGTCGTGGATCGCCGACAACGCCGACGAGATCGTCGAGGACGCCGCGCCCGGCCCGGCCGCGTAGCCCCGACGTCTTGCCGAACGGCGCCGCGGGTGGGAACGTCGGTGTCGCGTCATCCCGAGACGGAAGGGACAGCATGGCCAAGCGGAAGAAGCTCGAGAAGGCGGCCAAGAAGGCCTACAAGCGTGCCGAGAAGGCCGTCGAGGAGGCCGTCGCGGCCGCCGAGAAGGTCGACAAGAAGGCCAGGAAGAAGGCCGAGGCCCTGCGGAAGCGGCTGAGCGAGGCCCCTCCCGCCGCGGGCGCGCCGCAGCCGAAGCAGCCCGCCCCGCAGGAGGACGTCTCGGAAGGCGGCCCCTCCGGCATCGACCTCACTCCCCCGCTGCCGAACGTCGAGGACCCGACGGCCGATACCGCCGCCGAGTTCGCCGGCTCGGCGGCCACGACCGCGCCGCACGACCCCGCACTCGACCGGATGACCGCGCAGGCCCTG
This sequence comes from Leifsonia sp. KNZ12-8B, assembly GCF_056755495.1. Lineage (NCBI taxonomy): Bacteria > Bacillati > Actinomycetota > Actinomycetes > Micrococcales > Microbacteriaceae > Leifsonia > Leifsonia sp. KNZ12-8B. Next base: position 5,447 of record NZ_JBPGXM010000155.1, on the reverse strand, counting down.
CGCGACGTGGCGCGGGCACGCGGCCTCGCGAACGTCTCGCGGCTGTCCAGGGCGCAGCTGATCGAGCGCCTCAGCGAGTAGGCCGGCCCGGTCTCAGCGCGTCGCGCCGCCGCGCCCGCCGAGCGCGCGCGCGTCCTGCTTGCCCGAGATGTCCTTGCGCAGCTCCTTCGGCAGCGAGAACATGAGGTCCTCCTCGGCCGTCTTGACCTCCTGCACGTCGCCGTAGCCGGCCGCGGAGAGCTCGTCGAGCACCTCCTGCACCAGCACCTCGGGCACCGACGCGCCGCTGGTGACGCCGACGGAGGCCACACCGTCAAGCCACTCCTGACGGATCTCGGAGGCGTAGTCGACGCGGTACGCGGCCTTGGCGCCGTACTCGAGCGCGACCTCCACGAGGCGCACCGAGTTGGAGGAGTTGGCCGAGCCGACCACGATCACGAGCTCGGCCTGCTCGGCGACCTTCTTGATCGCGACCTGGCGGTTCTGCGTGGCGTAGCAGATGTCGTCGCTCGGCGGGTCCTGGAGGTTCGGGAAGCGCTCGCGGAGGCGGCGTACGGTCTCCATCGTCTCGTCGACCGACAGGGTGGTCTGCGAGAGCCACACGACCTTGTCCGGGTCGCGCACCTCGACGGTGTCGGCGTCGTCGGGGCCGTTGACGAGGGTCACGTGGTCCGGGGCCTCGCCCGCGGTGCCCTCGACCTCCTCGTGGCCGGCGTGGCCGATGAGCAGGATCTCGAAGTCGTCGCGCGCGAACCGCACGGCTTCGCGGTGCACCTTGGTCACCAGGGGGCAGGTCGCGTCGATCGCGTGCAGCCCGCGGTCCGCCGCGCCCTGCACGACCGCCGGCGAGACGCCGTGCGCCGAGAAGACGACGTGCGCACCCTGCGGCACCTCGTCGACCTCGTCGACGAAGATCGCACCCTGCTTCTCGAGCTCGGACACGACGTGCACGTTGTGCACGATCTGCTTGCGCACGTAGACGGGCGAGCCGTAGTGCTCCAGCGCCTTCTCGACGGCGATCACCGCGCGGTCGACACCCGCGCAGTAGCCGCGGGGCGCCGCGAGCAGCACCCTCTTCTGTCCGACGACCGGGTTATCCTGAAGCCGGCCGCGCACACCGGGCGCCCGGCGCACGGGGATCCGGGGCATCGGAAGGCTGATGGTTGCGTCGCTCACCCCTCGATCGTACGTGAGCGCGCTGAACGACGGATGGGAGGACGCGGTGACCGAGACCACGAGCGCGCCCGCGTTCACCGCCGGCCCGCCGACGCTCGACGCGCCCTGGCCGGTCGCGCTGCTCGCGTCCAAGATCAAGGGCTGGATCGACCGGCTCGGCACGGCGTGGGTCGAGGGCGAGATCACGCAGTGGGGCATCTCGGGCGGCAACGTCTACGGCAAGCTGAAGGATCTCAACGAGGACGCCACCATCAGCTTCACCATCTGGTCGTCGGTGAAGGCGCGCATCCCCGCCGACCTCAAGCAGGGCGACCGCGTGATCGCCGCCGTCAAGCCGAACTACTGGCTCAAGGGCGGCACCCTCACGATGCAGGTCTCCGACATGCGGCACGTCGGCCTCGGCGACCTGCTGGAGCGGCTGGAGCGGCTGCGCGCCCAGCTCGCGGCGGAGGGGCTGTTCGCGCTCGAGCGCAAGAAGCGCCTCCCCTTCCTCCCGCACACCATCGGGCTCGTCACCGGCAAGGACTCGGATGCCGAGAAGGACGTGCTGCGCAACGCCCAGCTGCGCTGGCCCGCTGTGCGCTTCCGCGTCGTGCACGCCGCCGTGCAGGGTGACCGGACCGTGCCGGAGGTGACGGCCGCGATCCGCCGGCTCGACGCCGACCCCGAGGTGGAGGTCATCATCGTCGCGCGCGGCGGCGGCGACTTCCAGAACCTGCTCGGGTTCAGCGACGAGCGCCTCGTGCGGGCGGCGGCGGCATCCCTCACCCCGATCGTCTCGGCCATCGGCCACGAGGCCGACCGGCCGCTGCTCGACGAGGTGGCCGACCTCCGCGCCTCCACCCCGACGGACGCCGCCAAGCGCGTCGTCCCCGACGTCGCCGAGGAGCTCGCCCGGGTGCAGCAGGCCAGGGCGCGGATCGGCATGCGCGTGACGCACATGATCTCGCACGAGATCGACCGCATCGGGCACCTGCGCACCCGGCCGGTGCTCGCCTCCTCGTCGTGGATCATCGACTCGCGCGCGCAGGAGCTGACCCGCTACGTCGCGCGTGGCGCCGAGCTGATGGAGCGGTGCGTCGACCGCGAGACCACGCGCGTCGCCGAGCTGCGCGGCCAGCTGCGCGCGCTCTCGCCGCAGGCGACGCTCGACCGCGGCTACGCGATCGTGCAGAACGACGGCGGGCACGTCGTCTCCTCCCCCGCGGAGGCACCGGCCGGCGCCGAGCTGCGGGTCACGGTCTCCGGCGGCGCGTTCGCGGCCACGGCCGGCGAGGCGCTGCCCTCGCCCGCCCACAACGAGGCCGGCTCGGCCACCCCCCGGCGGGGGAAATAGAATGGACGGCATGGCGACACCCGAGACGAGCTCCGGCTCCGATCCCCTCAGCTCCCTCGGCTACGAGGAGGCGCGCGACGAGCTCGTCCGCGTCGTCACCGCGCTGGAGCAGGGGCAGGCCACCCTCGAGGAGTCGATCGCCCTCTGGGAGCGCGGCGAGGCCCTCGCCCGCCACTGCGAGGAATGGCTGATCGGCGCGAAGGCGCGGCTCGACGCTGCGCGCGCCGGGGCGGGCGCCACCGCCGCCGCGACCGCGACGGCCGGAGCCGCTGACACCGAATGAGTCCTCGCGCATGAGCCCCCGCACCAAGCCCCCCGCCGTCGTCGCCGAGCTCGGCCGTCCGGAGACCCCGGAGGAGACCGCCGCCCGCAAGGCGCAGAACTCCGCGAACCACCGCAACCGGCAGACCGTCAACAACCTCGTGTTCTCGCTCCTCGCGACGCTCGCGCTCGTCGTCGTGATCGTGCTCGCCGTGCCGCGCGGCAATCCCACCGCCGACGCCCCCGCCGTGGACTACACGACGATCGCCCAGGAGGCGCAGGGCAGCGAGCCCGACCCGCTGCTGGTGCCGAAGCTGCCGGCCGGCTGGAAGGCCAACAGCGCCGAGCTGCGCACCAAGACGGCCGACAAGGTGGACTACTGGTACATCGGGCTGCTGACGCCGAAGGGCGAGTACATCGGCATCACCCAGGGCTTCTCCGCCAACGAGAGCTGGGTCGCCGAGCAGGTGAACCGCAGCATGATCAAGGGCACCCGCGACATCGCCGACGTCACCTGGGACGTCTACGACAACCGCACCTCCAGCTCCGACAGCGGCAACGTCGCCTACGCGCTGTCGACGGAGGCCGGCCGCAGCTCCGTCATCGTCTTCGGCACCGCCGACGACGCCGAGTTCGACACCGTCGCCGCCGCCCTGGCGGGGCAGATCACACAACTGGGAGGACAGTGATGCCGACGACCCGACCCGGTCGCATCTGGAACGCCATGTTGGCGGGCAACGAGCGCTTCATCGCCGGAACGCCCGAGCACCCGCACCAGGACGTCGAGCGACGCGAGTCCGTCGCCGCCGGACAGGCGCCGGTCGCCGCGATCTTCGGCTGCGCCGACTCGCGCCTCGCGGCCGAGATCATCTTCGACATGGGCCTCGGCGACGCCTTCGTCGTCCGCAACGCCGGCCAGGTCATCTCGGACTCGGTGCTCGGGTCGCTGGAGTACGCGGTGGCCGTCCTCAACGTGCCGCTGATCCTCGTGCTCGGTCACGACGCCTGCGGCGCGGTCGCCTCGGCCATCGCCTCCCAGGCGGAGGACGCCGAGCCGCTGCCGCCGCACATCGCGAACCTCATCGCGCCGATCGTCCCCGCCGTGCACCGCGTGACGCGGACCGCGGAGGGCGAGCACATCGACCCGGCCGCCGTGGACGCCGGCGAGGTCGGGCGCGAGCACCTGCGCGACACCGTCGGCGAGCTGCTGGCGCGGTCAGAGGTGATCAGCGCCGCCGTGGCCGCGAACACGCTCGCGATCGTCGGAGCGAACTACCGGCTCCAGGAAGGTCGGGTCGTCCCCGACATCGTCGTCGGAATGGCCGAACCGGCCGCCGACCCAACGCCCGCGCGCTGACCGGCGCACGAGCCCAGAAAGGAAGACACACCGTGGTGGACACCCAGGCGGACGCCGAGTACCGCATCGAGCACGACACGATGGGCGAGGTGCGGGTCCCCGCCGCCGCGCTCTACAGCGCGCAGACGCAGCGGGCCGTCGAGAACTTCCCGATCTCCGGGTCGGTGCTGGAGCCGGCCCAGATCGCGGCGCTCGCCCGCATCAAGAAGTCGGCCGCCCTCGCGAACGCGCGGCTCGGCGTGCTCGACGCCGACATCGCTGAGGCCATCGCGGCCGCCGCCGACGAGGTCGTCTCGGGCGCGCACAACGCCGAGTTCCCGATCGACGTCTACCAGACCGGCTCCGGCACCTCCTCGAACATGAACATGAACGAGGTGCTGGCGACCCTCGCCTCCCGGCGCCTCGGCAAGCCCGTGCACCCGAACGACCACGTCAACGCGTCGCAGTCGTCGAACGACGTGTTCCCGACCTCCGTGCACATCGCGGTGACCGGTGCGCTCATCGACGACCTCATCCCCGCGCTCGACCACCTGGCCGTCGCGCTGGAGGAGAAGGCGGAGCTGTGGGCGACCGCCGTCAAGAGCGGCCGCACCCACCTGATGGACGCGACCCCGGTCACCCTCGGCCAGGAGTTCGGCGGCTACGCGGCGCAGATCCGGTACGGCATCGAGCGCGTGCAGGGCTCGCTGCACCGCGTCGCCGAGGTCCCGCTGGGCGGCACCGCGGTCGGCACCGGGATCAACACCCCGATCGGCTTCCCGCAGCTGGTGATCGAGCTGCTCACGCAGGAGACCGAGCTGCCGATCACGGAGGCCCGCAACCACTTCGAGGCGCAGGCCAACCGCGACGCGCTGGTGGAGGCCTCCGGCGCCCTCCGCACGATCGCCGTCAGCCTGACCAAGATCTGCAACGACCTGCGCTGGATGGGCTCCGGCCCGAACACCGGCCTCGGCGAGCTGCACATCCCCGACCTGCAGCCCGGATCCTCGATCATGCCCGGCAAGGTCAACCCGGTCATCCCGGAGGCCGTGCTCATGGTCGCGAGCCGCGTGATCGGCAACGACGCGACCGTGGCGTGGAGCGGAGCGTCGGGCCTGTTCGAGCTGAACGTCGCCATCCCGGTCATGGGCACCGCGCTGCTGGAGTCGATCCGCCTGCTCACCCAGGCGTCGCGCGTGCTCGCCGACAAGACCATCACGGGCCTGGAGGCCAACCTCGACCGCGCCCGCGCGTTCGCCGAGTCGAGCCCGTCGATCGTGACGCCGCTCAACCGCGTGATCGGCTACGAGGCCGCCGCCAAGGTCGCCAAGCACTCGG
>NZ_JBPGXM010000154.1:0-8320 GCF_056755495.1 Leifsonia sp. KNZ12-8B | reverse complement strand
GGGGCGCGGCGGGGGTGGCGGGGGGGGGGGGCCGGCGCGGGGGCGGGTGGGGCCGCGGCCCCGGCCCGGGTCGGTTCGAGAGTGCTGCTCATGCGGCGGCTGCTACTGGCCGTCGGCCTTCGCCTGGATGGACTTCAGCAGCTCCTCCGGCTTGGCGCCCTGGCCGAGCTGGCCGATCTGGCTCTGGATGGCGCCCTGCGCGGCCGACCAGTTCGGGTTCGTCGACGGGTAGAACTTCGCATCCGGCAGCAGGTCGAGGAACGGCTTGATGGTCTCGTCGGAGCCCATCGCCTCCGCACCGGACTTCGTGGTCGGGAGGAAGCCCTCCGCGGTGACCCACTTCGTGTAGACGTCCTTCGAGTAGAAGTAGTCGAGGAACTTCTTGATCGCGTCGGTCTTGTCGGTCTTGTTCTTGAACGCCATCAGGTGGTCGGCGACGCCGAGGGTGAACGACGAGCCGTCCTTCGTCGGGATCGGCGCAATGCCGTACTTCAGGCCGGGGTTCTTGTCCTTGATCTGGCCGACGATCGGCGGGAGGCCGACCTGCATGCCGAGCTGGCCCTGGATGAACACGTTCATCAGCGGGGTCCGGTTGGTGGAGCCGGGGTTGGCCTCCGTGAAGCCCTGCTCGATGATCTTCTGCATCTCGGTCGCGCCCTCGACGTTCTCGGGGCTGTCGATCGTCAGCTTCTTCTCGTCGCCGTAGCCGCCACCTGCTCCGTAGAACCAGATCGCGGTCTCGGCCTGAGCCTCCTCGCTGCCGAGCGGCATGCCGTAGGGCGTGACCCCGGCGGCCTTGAGCTTCGCGGCGTCGGCCTCGAAGTCCGCCCACGTCTTCGGCGGCTCGGAGATGCCGGCCTCCGCGAAGGAGTCCTTGTTGTAGAACAGGGCGCGGGCGGAGGCGATGAACGGCAGACCGTACTGCGTGCCGTCGATGCTCGCGTTGTCCTTGAACGCGTCCTGGAAGTCGTCGAGCGTCTTCGACGAGACGATGTCCTTCGCGGGGTAGAGCAGATCGTCGGCGGCGAAGCCGGCGAACGCGTCGATGTTCAGGATGTCGGGCTGCTTGCCCGCCTGGATGCGCGTCTTGATCACGTTGTTGATGTCGGTCCAGGACTCGACGTCGAGGTTCACCTTCGTGCCGCTGTTGGCGGCCTCGTAGTCCTTGATGATCTGCTCCCACTCCGCCTTGGTGTTGTCGGAGTAGCTGGCGACCATGAGGTCGAGGGTCTGTGCGCCGCCGGACGAGCCGCCGGAGCTCCCGCCGCCGAAGCCGCAGGAGGCGAGCGTCATGGTGGCGGCGGCCGCGGTCGCGACCGCGGCTCCCCACCGCAGGGACTTCTTCATCGACTTTCCTCACTCTTGGATGGCGCGCCCGTCGTCGGAAGAGGCCTGCGCGACGGTGCGTCAGTCTGTGATGTTTCGTGATTGTTTCGCGTTCGAACAATCACTTGCACTCATTGGATGATCGAAATCATTGCGCGTTGCGGCTCCGCGCGTCAAGCACTGAAACGCCGCGCCCACGTAGCCCTTGGCGGTGCCGGGCGCCGTGGTCACCTTCGAGGAGGTCGAGCCGCCCTTGGCGTCCGCGCTCGGCGCGGAGCAGGCGGTCAGGGCGGTCAGCGCGATGCCGGCCGCGGCCACGGTGGTCAGGAGGCGGCGCCGGATGGTCGGGCGCTCGGATGCGAGAGTCATGGTGCTCCTAGGCTTTCTGGGGTCTGGTATTCCTGATACTAAACCTGACACCTGAGAATCGCACCTAAAGAGGAGTGACTTCCTTTCGACGCTCGAAGATGCTCACTGGACAGCGCATTCGATCATCCGCGATCATTGTCTCGAGGGCGGGCCTCCCCGTCGCCAGGTCAGCGCCACCGAAGGAGTCCGCCGTGAAGCACGCAGCGCCGCCAGGAGCCCACATGGAGGCGGAGCTGCGATCGCAGCCGGAGACCTGGGCGCGCGCGGCCGAGCTGCGCGACGAGCAGTCGCGGCTGCCCGCCGCCGGGGAGCGGATCGCGGTGGTCGGCTGCGGCACCTCCTGGTTCATGGCGCAGTCGTACGCGGCGCTGCGCGAGGCTGCCGGCGCCGGGGCCACCGACGCGTACGCCGCCTCCGAGGCGTTCGAAGCGTTCGACGCCTTCGCAGCGCGCGATTACGACGCCGTCGTGACGCTGACGCGCTCCGGCACCACCACCGAGGCGCTGGACCTGCTCGACCGCCTCCGTTCCTCCGGCGTCCGGGCGAAGACGGTCGGCATCGTCGGCGACCCCGCCACGCCCGTGGTCGATCTCGTGGACGACGCGGTCCTCCTGCCCTTCGCCGACGAGCGGTCGGTGGTGCAGACCCGGTTCGCGACCACGACGCTGGCGCTCGTGCGGGCCTCCCTCGGCCACGACCTCGGCCCCGCGATCGACCAGGCCGCCGCCGCGCTGGACGAGGAGCTGCCCGGCGAGCTCGTCCCGGCCGGCCAGTACGCGTTCCTCGGCACGGGCTGGACCGTCGGGCTGGCGCACGAGGCGGCGCTCAAGATGCGCGAGGCGTCCCAGTCCTGGACCGAGTCGTATCCGGCCAAGGAGTACCGCCACGGACCGATCGCGATCGCCGCGCCCGGTCGCGTCACGTGGATGCTCGGCTCCTCCCCCGACGGCCTGGCCGCGGAGGTCGCTGCGACGGGCGCGCACTTCGAGGACCGCCCTCTCGACGGCATGGCCGACCTCGTCCGGGCCCAGCGCGTCGCGCTCGAACGCGCGCGCCGGGCCGGCCTCGATCCCGACCGGCCCCGCAACCTGACCCGCTCGGTCATCCTCGGCTCGTGACCGCTGCATCCGCCCCCGCCTCCGCCCCGTCCGCCGCGCCGCTCGGACCCGGTGAGCCGGTGCTCGCCATCGACGTCGGCGGCACCGACATGAAGGCGGCCCTCATCGACGACGCCGGACGCCTCGTCGAGGTGCTGCGCCGCCCGACCCCGCACGACGGCGAGCGCACCGGAGACGCCGTCGTGGAGGCCGTGGCCCGGCTGGCCGACGGGTTCCGCGAGCGGCATCCCGCTGCGGTCCCGGCCGCCGCAGGGCTCCTGGTTCCCGGACATGTCGACGACGAGGCGGGCATCGGCGTCTTCGCCGAGAATCTCGGCTGGCGCGACTTCCCGTTCCGCGACCGCGCCGAGGCGGCCCTCCGGCTCCCCGTGTCGTTCAGTCACGACGTGCGCGGCGCCGGCGAGGCCGAGCACCGGCTGGGGGCCGCCGCGCCGTTCCGCGACGTCGTCGTGATGGCGATCGGGACGGGCATCGCCGGGGCGGTCTTCGTCGACGGCACTCTGTACACCGGCGGCGGCATGGCCGGCGAGATGGGGCACTCCCGCGTCGCCGACGGCCCTCCCTGCGCGTGCGGCGGCGTCGGCTGCCTGGAGGCGGTCGCCTCGGCCGCCGCGATCGCCCGCCGCTACAACGCGCGCACCGGTGGCGCCGTTCCCGGCGCGCGCGAGGTACTGGAGCGGGCCCAGGCGGGCGACCCGGACGCGCGCGCGGTGTGGGACAGCGCCCTGGACGCGCTCGCGCTCGACCTCTCGCACACCGTGGCGCTGCTCGCCCCGGAGGCGATCGTCATCGGCGGCGGCCTGTCGCAGGCCGGGGACGCGCTGTTCGGGCCGCTCCGGGAGCGCCTCGACGCCATCCTGACCTTCCATCGGCGGCCCCTCGTGCTGCCGGCGAGCATCGGCGCCGACGCGGGGTTGATCGGTGCTGCCCTGCGGGCGCGCGACCTCCTCGCCGCGCGGTCCGTCCCCGCGCCGGACGGCGTCGTGAGCGAGGCGGCATCGTGATCCTGACCGTGACGCCGAACCCGGCGATCGACCTGACGTACAGCGTTCCCGCGCTGCAGGCCGGCGAGACGCACCGCGTCGCTCCGCCGGCCGTCCGCGCGGGCGGGAAGGGGCTCAACGTCGCCCGTGTGCTCCGGCAGACTGGCCGGGCCGGCTTCGCCCTGACCACCGCGGGCGGTGCGCCCGGCCTGCGGCTGGCCGCCGATCTGGAGCGCAGCGGCGTCCCGAACGAGCTCGTGCCCGTCGCGGCGCCGACCCGCTCGAGCATCGCCATCGTCGACGAGGCCGGCGGCGAGACCACCATCCTCAACGAGACCGGAGGAGCGCTGACCGCCGCCGAGTGGACGGCGCTGCACGATGCCGTCGAGCGCCTCGCGGTGCCGGCGACCTGCGTGGTCGGCTCGGGCAGCCTCCCTCCCGACGCGCCTGACGCTTTCTACGCCCGGCTGGTCGCGGTCGCCTCCGGTCGCGGCCTGCCGAGCGTGATGGACGCGACGGGCCCGGCGCTGCTGCTCGCCGCGGAGGCCGGTCCGACGGTGCTCAAGCCCAACCGCCGCGAGCTGGCCGAGACCACCGGCGAGGACGACCCGGTGGCCGGCGCCTCCCGGCTGCTGGACGCGGGAGCCTCCCTCGTCCTGGTCAGCCTCGGCGCGGAGGGGATGCTGGCGGTCCGCGCGGGTGCAGAGCCGCTGCACGCGCGGCTGGACCGCGCGCTCTCCGGCAACGCGACCGGCGCCGGCGACGCGGCGGTCGCGGCGGTCGCCTCCTGCCTCGCCGACGGCACCGACGACCCGGCGGTGCTGCTGCGCCGGGCCGTCGCCTGGTCCGCAGCGGCCGTCGTCGCGCCGCTCGCCGGCGAGCTCGACCCCGCCTACCTCGACTACGAGGACCGCGTCGTCCTCGGCTGACCGCCTTCCACCATCCACCCGAACCCACGGAGCACCGATGCCTCTCGTCCCCACCCTCGAGCTGCTGCAGGCGGCCGCCGCACGGCGTACCGGCCTGGCAGCGTTCAACGTGATCCTGCTCGAGACCGCGGAGGCCCTGGTCGGCGCCGCCGAGCGCACCGGCCGGCCGGTGGTGCTGCAGATCTCGCAGAACTGCGTGCGCTACCACGGCGGTCTCGAGCCCGTCGCGCGAGCGGCACTGGCCCTCGCCGCGGACTCCCCGGCGCACGTCGCCGTGCACCTCGACCACGCGGAGGACGCCGATCTGGCCCTCCACGCCGTCGACCTGGGCTTCGGCTCGGTGATGTACGACGGCTCCCGGCTCGGCTACGAGGAGAACGTGGAGGCCACCGTGCGGGTCGTCGAGTACGCCCACGCCCGCGACGTGGCCGTCGAGGCCGAGCTCGGCGAGATCGGTGGCAAGGACGGCGCCCACGCGCCGGGTGTGCGCACCGATCCGGATCAGGCGCGCCGGTTCGCGACCGAGACCGGCGTTGATGCACTGGCGGTGGCGGTCGGCAGCTCGCACGCGATGATCGAGCGCACCGCGGAGCTGGACCTGTCGCTGGTGGAGCTGCTGCGCCGCGAGGTGCCGGTCCCCCTCGTGTTGCACGGGTCGAGCGGGGTCGCGGATGAGACGATCGAGGCGGCGATCCGCTCCGGGATCACCAAGGTCAATGTCTCCACCCACCTCAACCGGTACTTCACGGACGCCGTGCGCGCGCACCTGGCGGCCCACCCGGACACCGTGGACCCGCGCGTGTATGTGCGGGAGGGGCGGGCGGCGGTGACCGAGGAGGCGGCGCGCCTGATGACCTTGTTCGACGTGGCCGCCCGCGCGGCGAGCGGAACGGAGACCACACAGCCATGAACCGAGCGGAGCGTCTCAACGCCGTCCTCGATCTGCTGGCCGAGTCCGGCCAGATCGAGGTCGACGAGATCGTCGCCAAGCTGGACGTGTCGGCCGCGACGGCGCGGCGCGACCTCGACGCCCTCGCCTCCCAGCAGCTGCTGACCCGCACCCGCGGAGGCGCCGTCGGCCAGTCGGTCGCGTACGACCTCCCGATCCGGTACAAGCGCGAGCAGCACGCGCCGGAGAAGCTGCGGATCGCGCAGGCGGCGAGCGCGCTCGTGCCCCGAGGCTCTGTGGTGGGACTCTGCGGCGGCACGACGAGCACCGCGGTCGCGAACGTGCTCGGCGCGCGGCCGGACCTCATGGAGCCCTCGCCGCACCCGACCCTGACCGTGGTGACCAACGCGATCAACATCGCCGCCCAGCTGGTGATGCGTCCGCAGATCAAGACCGTGATGACCGGCGGCGTCGTGCACGCGCGCTCCTACGAGCTGGTCGGGCCGTACAGCGACGTCGTGCTCGAGAAGGTCACGATGGACATCGCCTTCATCGGCGTCAACGGCATCGACCCGCTGGTCGGGGCGACGGTGCACGACGAGGGCGAGGCGAGCGTGAACTCGCTGATGGCGCGGCGCGCGACGCGCGCGGTGGTGGTCGCCGACTCCAGCAAGATCGGCCGCAAGGCGTTCGCGACGCTCGGCGGCCCGAAGGTGCTGACGACGCTCATCACTGACGACGGCATCACCGCGGAGCAGCGCGCGGCGTTCGTGGAGCACGGCTTCGAGGTGATCGTCGCGTGACGGCCCCGCAGGTGATCCACTCCGCGCGCCTGGTCGATCAAGGGCGCGTCCTCGACGACGCGTGGGTGCGATTCGACGGTGACCGCGTGGCCGCGGTCGGCACGGGGAATGCCTGGCGGGAGGATGTGGCCGGGGGCGTGGACGCGACCGACGCGCGCGGCGCGTGGCTCACTCCCGGCTTCATCGACCTGCACTGCCACGGCGGCGCGACGGCCAGCTTCGACGACGGGACGGAGGCCATCCGGACCGCCGCCGACCTCCACCAGCGCCACGGGACGACGCGCGTCGTGGTCTCGCTGGTGACCGCCCCCGTCGCGGACCTGGCCGAGCGTGTGCGCAGGGTCGCGGAGCTCGCCGCGAGAGACCCGCGCATCCTGGGCTCGCACCTGGAAGGACCGTTCCTCGACGTCGGCCACAAGGGCGCCCACGATCCGGCACTGCTACGACCGGCGACGCGCGACGACATCGACCTCCTGCTGGCGGCCGGCGCCGGGACCCTCCGCCAGATCACGCTCGCGCCGGAGCTCCCCGGCGGGATGGCGGCGGTGCGCGCGTTCAGCGCGGCGGGGGTCGCGGTCGCCGTCGGGCACACCGCGGCGACGTACGAGCAGGCGCGGGAGGCGTTCGACGCCGGGGCCGGCATCCTGACGCATGCCTTCAACGGCATGGACGGCATCCACCACCGCGCGCCGGGTCCGGTCGCGGCGGCGACCCGCACGCCGGGCGTGACGTTGGAGATCATCAATGACGGCGTCCACGTGCATCCGGAGGTGGTGCGCATGGCCTTCGCCGCGGCGCCCGGCCGGGTGGCCATGATCACGGACGCGATGGCGGCCGCGGGCGCCGACGACGGCGACTACCTGCTCGGAGCGCTGGAGGTGCAGGTGCGCGACGGCGTCGCCCGCCTGGCTCAGGGCGGCTCGATCGCCGGATCCACGCTGACCCTCGACGAGGCGCTCCGCCGCGCGGTGACGGAGGTCGGACTGAGCGTGGAGGACGCCGTGCGCGCCCTCACGGAGACGCCGGCGGCCGCCCTCGGACGCTCCGGCGACCTCGGCCGCCTCTCCCCCGGCTACGCCGCCGACGCGGTGCTGCTGGACGACGACCTCCGCGTGCTCCGCGTGTGGACGGCGGGCGCCGCGACGCAGCCCTGACGCGCGCAACCGAGCACCCGCCGAGTACGCGGACTCTCTGCGTAGTCGCCGGTTTCCGGCGGAATTCGCGCGTACTCGACGGTCAGCGGCTGAGGGGGGTGCGGGGGCGGGTCATCCGGCCCACGATCACGACCAGGACGATCGAGACCGCAAGCAGGCCGATGTAGCAGACCGGCAGCAGCATCAGGCCGCCCGCGTCGAAGATCAGGGCGCCGAGCAGCGCGCCGCCGCCGATGCCGATGTTGAACGACGTCGTGTAGAGGGCGCTCGCGGTGTCGCGGAATCCCGCCGACGACGTGTGCAGCAGCCGCGTCTGCAGGAGCGGCGGCAGCGCACCGAACGCCAGGCCCCACAGCACGAACGCGATCAGCGCCAGCACGATCTGCCCCGCCAGCACGGCGAGCGCCGCCACCGCGACGCCCGTCACCGCGAGGGCGAGCAGGAGGCCGAACTGCGGCCGCGGCCCGAGCACGGAGCCGGCGAGCACCAGGCCGCCCGCGCCCGCGATGCCGTAGATGAAGAGCAGCGCACCGACGTTGCCGGCGGGCACCCCCATCGGCCCCGTGAGGAACGGCACGACGAACGTGTAGAACGTGTAGTGCCCGATCATCGTGACGGCGGCGACGAGGCAGACCATGATCACAGCCGGGATGGTGCGGTGGGGGGGGGGGGGGCCGGCGGCGCGCCGCCGCGGGGGGGGGGGGGGGGCGCCCAGCCACCCCCCCCGCCCCCCCCCCACACCCCCCCGC
>NZ_JBPGXM010000153.1:0-8352 GCF_056755495.1 Leifsonia sp. KNZ12-8B | reverse complement strand
GGCGCCAACGTCCCAGCCGCACCCGGCCACGAATACACCGGTGCGCTCAGACCGACCAGCTGGTCCGCGATCGTGACGTTGTTCAGCGTGGAATCGCCGCTGTTGGTCGCGGTGAACGTGTACTGCACCGCGTCACCCGCAACACCGGTCGCACCCGACGCCAGCGCCGCCGTCTTCACCAGATCCAGCTTCGACACCGCCGACAGCGGCACCGTCGCGGGCGCCTTCGGCGAGTCCACCCCCGCACCCTGCGGCGTCGTGCCATGCGCACCGGCCTGGTTCGCCACGGAACCCGCATCCACATCCGCCTGCTTCACGACGTAGGTCGCCGTCGCGGTCACCTTCTGACCCGGCGCCAACGTCCCAGCCGCACCCGGCCACGAATACACCGGTGCGCTCAGACCGACCAGCTGGTCCGCGATCGTGACATTGTTCAGCGTGGAATCGCCGCTGTTGGTCGCGGTGAACGTGTACTGCACCGTGTCACCCGCAACACCGGTCGCACCCGACGCCAGCGCCGCCGTCTTCACCAGATCCAGCTTCGACGGGACGCTCAGCGGCACCGTCGCCTGCGCGGGCTGGCTCGGCACCGAGCCACCCTTCGGATCGGTGCCCGTCGCGGTGGCGACGTTGTTCACCGAACCCGCGTCGACGTCCGCCTGCTTCAACGCATACGTCGCCGTCGCGGTCACGGACTGCCCCGGCGCCAGGGTCCCGGCGGCGCCGGGCCAGGCGTACACAGGTGCGCTCATCCCGGCGAGCTGGTCCTTGACCGACACCGAGGTCAGAGTCTGGTTTCCGGTGTTGGTGGCGACGAACGTGTACTCCACGCTGTCGCCGGCCTTGCCGACGGCTCCGGCGGCGAGCCGGCCCACCTTGGTGAGAGCCAGCGAAGGGGCGCCGGTCAACGGAACCTGTGCCGTCGCCTGGCCACCATCGACCGTGCCGCCCTTCGGGTCGGTGCCGGTGAGCGTCGCCGTGTTGGTGACAACGCCCGTATCCACCTCCGCCTGGGTCAGTGCCGACGTCGCGGTCGCGGTGACCTTCTGACCGGGCGCGAGGCTGCCCGGGGTACCCGGCCAGGAGTAGGTGATGCCGCTGATGCCCGGCTTGGCGTCGGCGATGGAGACGTTCGTGAGCGTCGTGTCACCGGTATTGGTCGCCGAGAGCGACCAGGCCACCGTGTCGCCGGCCTTGCCGGTCGAGCCGGGCGCGAGCGCACCCGTCTTGGTCAACGACAGTTTCGAGACCGGGTTCAGGATGACCGTCGCCGGAGCCTTGCCGCCGTCGACGTCGGCATTCGAGGGGTCCTTGGCGGTCGCGGAGGCGATGTTCGCCACGGAGCCCGCATCAACGTCGGACTGCTTCAAAACGTACGTGGCTGTCGCCGTGACCGACTGGCCGGGCGCGAGCGCTCCTGTTCCGGCGGCCCACTGGTAGGTGAGCGGACTGAGGCCGGCCAGGGCGTCCGTGACAGCCACAGAGGTCAAGGGGACGTCACCCTTGTTGGCCGCGGTGAACGTGTAATTCACGGTGTCGCCTGCCTTGCCGGTCGCCCCGGGGGCCAGCGCCGCCTGCTTGGTGATCCCGAGGGCGGGCTTCGACGGCACCGCGACGGTGAAGCCGGCACTCGCGGTGTTGTTGGAGAGGTTCGTGTCCGTGAGGCCGCCGCCGAGCTGCACATCGTTCGAACTCGGATCGATCGTGTTGTTCACGAGGTTGGTGGGCACGATGGCGGTGTTCGTGAACGATCCGATGGATCCCGAGACCGTCCCCGTGACGACTACGTTCACCGAGGAGCCGGCGGAACCCTTCCAGTCTGCCGATACCTTCGAGCCGGACCCTGACGGTGTGACGCAGGTCGCATCCCCGGATGCTCGGGCACAAGTCCAGCTGACGTTGGAGATCGGAAGCGAGCTCAGGTCGTCGAACACGCGCACGGGGCCGCCGCCGGACTGCGTCGAGCCGATCGCCGAGGGTCCGTTGTTGGTGGAGGTGAGGGTGAAGGTGATCGGGTCGCCGGGGAGGAACGCTCCGGCCGGATAGCCCGCGTGCGAAGGCGAAGACACCGCCTTCGTCACGGCGATGTCGGACAGCGCCTTGACCTTGACCCAACGGATGTCGTGAAAGTCCGTCGCCTGGCCGGTCGATGCCGAGAATCCGATCTTGAGCGTGCTCGGCAGCGGCATCTGTCCGCTGACGTTGTTCAGATTCGACGAGAACATCTGCGTCATCGTCGTGGGATTACCAGACTTTGCGACCTGGTTCGAGAGCCAGACCGTGACTTGCACGTTCGCCCCGGAGGGCACGACGCGGATCGTCACACGACGGTACTGGGAGCTGCTGTCCGTTGCCGGGTCCGCGGTGTTGCCGGACTTGCCGGTCCACAGGTTCGTCGCCGTTCCCGCCACCCACGGGAACTTGGCGCCACCGCACTGATCTCCGGAGCCGCGCATTCCGATGCCTTGCGCGTAGCCCGATCCGCCGATGTTCCCCCACTTGGTCCCGCCCCAGTTTCCATACACGTCGAGACCGAGACCAAGGTACCCGCCCGACACACCGCACGCCGTGTAAGTGTCGGTCTGGCCGGTCGGTGCGCCCATGGCGTAGCCGAGACCATTACCGGGAGCGCCCGCCGTGATGGCCTTGGAGCCATCGATCAGATACATCGCGATCCCGTCGCCGGTGTGGTCGGTCCCGTCCGGAACGTAGGTGACACCACCAGCCATCCGGTAATCGAAGGTCACTTCGAAGCCGGATGATGACGGGAAGGCAGTGTCGTTGAGGATGTTCGTCGCCTGTCCGAAGCCGGCGTTGGTCAAGCGGAGCCAGCCGTCCGAGGTGTAAGTGTTGCCGACGTTGCCCGATCCGGTTCGCAGGTACATCCAGTCCGGGTCCGTGGCACCGGCGGGCCCGTTAGTCGGGTCCTGGATCGGGAACGGCGGAACCGCCTCGGCAGGCGCGGCGACGACTCCGACCGCCACGAATGCAGTGGCGAACAGGAAGAGCGTAGTGAGGACCGCCATCAGGCGGCGCCAGCGACGGGCAGCGGGGACGATCGATTCTTCGTTCACGGGCGGTACTCCGACGGCTTCGAGTCGAAACCGCCATGCTCGGGGTGTGTTGCGTCGACAAAAAAGAGGACGCAGAGTTTCACATTCAGGATATTTCCATCCAAGATTCGCCGCCACGCAGGCCGTACCGATCTCTCACGAGGGGGCCACGTACACCTGGCGGTTCCGCACGGCGAACACACGAAAAAGGGCGGGCGCCCAACGGCGCCCGCCCTTACTCGGTGGTGATGTCTACAGTGTCTGCCAGCTCGGCTTGTTCGCGTAGGCGTAGCGGTAGTAGTCGATGTTCTTCAGGCGCGATGCGGCGGCCTCGTCCACGAGCACCGTCACGTGCGGGTGGAGCTGGATGGCCGAGCCCGGGTTGGAGGCCGAGACCGGTCCCTCCACCGCTCCGGCCAGCGCCTCCGCCTTGCCCTCGCCGAAGGCCAGCAGCAGCAGGTGGCGCGCCTTCAGGATGGTCGACAGGCCCTGGGTGATGCAGTGCATGGGCACGTCGTCCTCCGAGGCGAAGAACCGCGCGTTGTCCTTGCGGGTCTGCTCCGTCAGCGTCTTCACGCGCGTGACCGACGCGAACGACGAGCCAGGCTCGTTGAAGCCGATGTGGCCGTCGGTGCCGATGCCGAGGATCTGGACGTCCACTCCCCCGGACTCCGCGATCGCCTTCTCGTAGTCGGCGCCGGCGTGCTCGATGGTCTCGCGGGCGCCGTTGGGGGTGTGGATGAGCGACGGCGTCAGGCCGAGCGGCTCCACGACCTCGCGGGTGATGACCGCGCGGTACGACTCCGGGTGGCCCGCAGGCAGGCCCACGTACTCGTCGAGGGCGTAGCCGCGGACGTGCGAGACGTCGACGCCCTCCTCGGCGATCCGCCGGGCCAGCGCGCGGTAGACCGGGAGCGGGGTGGAGCCGGTGGCCAGGCCCAGCACGGCGTCCGGCTTGCTCGCGATGAGCCTCACGATGCTCGCGGCGGCCAGCTCGCCGGCCGCCTCCTTGTCTGCGACGACGACGACTTCGGCCATCAGCTACCTCCGACGAGGGCCGCGCCCAGCGCGGCCACGGGTGAACCTTCCGGGACGAGGCGCACGCGCCGCGGAAGGGCGAGCGACGCGAGGAACGGGGACGTGCGGCCCCACTCCTCGAGCACCTCGTGGACATCGCTCAGCAGGCGCTCCCCGAGGTGGCTGAGGCCGCCGCCGATCACGACGTGCTCGACGTCGGCGGTCAGGACGAGGACGCGCACCGCGGAGGCGATGCCCTCCGCCAGCCTAGCGGCGATCACGCGCGCCTCCCGATCCCCCGCGGCGGCCGCCTCGAACAGGGCGTGCGCCGGGAACGGGTCGTCGGTGGGCCACTGCCGCGCGATGGCGGACCCGCTCGCGGTGGTCTCGATGCAGCCGCGCTGGCCGCAGGCGCACACGGCGCCTGCCGGGTCGACGGGGAGGTGCCCGATCTCTCCCGCGATGCCGCTGGCCCCGCGCCAGAGGCGACCGTCGACCACGATGCCCGCGGCCGTGCCCGTGCCGAGGTTGAGGTAGGCCATCGTGCCGCCGAGGCCGAGGAGGTGGTAGGCGCCGAGGGCGGCCGCCTTCACGTCGTTCTCGACGCGCACCCCGACGCCGAGGCGGCCCGCCAGCTCGCCGCCGAGCTCCAGCCGGTCGACCCCGAGGTTGACGGCGTGAGCGACATGGCCGGACGCGCTGTCCACCATGCCCGGGATGCCGATGCCGATGGAGTCGAACCCGCCGGCGGGCAGGCCGGTCAGCTCGCCGATGCGCGTCACCGCCGTGACCGCCGTCTCCAGCACGGCCGCGCGGCCGAAACCGGTCGCCAGCCGCACGCGCTGCCGCAGGTCGCCGCGCTCGTCGACGGCGACCGCGTCGGTCTTCGTGCCGCCGATGTCGATGCCGAGCCTCACGAGCGCGAGCCGGAGGGGACGCCCACGTGCGCGAGCAGGTCGAGCAGGGCGCGTCCGACGAGGCGCGAGGCGCCGAACGTCGCGAGGTCGGCATAGGCGCGGTCGTCGCCCGGCCAGCCCATGTCGACCACCAGCACGCGGTCACGCTCGGCCCGCAGGCGGTCGATCGCGGCCCGTGCGAAGGCGTGGCGGTGGTTGTCCTTGCCGATCATCAGGACGGGCGACTGCGCCGCGAGCACGAGCTCGGGATCGTCCCGCTCGGTGAGGACCACGAGCGGATTGTCGGCGAAGGCGACCGAGGCGGGTGCGGCCGGGTCGGCCTGCGCGGCGGCGAACGGACCCCAGGGCGCCTGGCCCACGGCAATGTTCGCGATCGTGTCGAGCCGGACGACCGAGTACCGGCCGCGCTCCTCCGCCAGCCACGCGCGTGCGTGGTCGGAGAGGTCGAAGGCGGCCGCGACGCGGGCGAGCTCGGCGTCCGCGTCGGGCGAGGACGCGGCGGCGAGGGCGGCGCCCGCGCCGTCCGCCAGCGACAGCACGCGCTGCTCCGCCTGGGCGACGCGGGCCTCGCCGAGCCGGCCTTCCGCGATCGCCGCCGCGACCGCGTCCACGATCTCGGTCAGCTGCTCGTCGGTGTTGTCCGTGCCGATGCAGAGCAGGTCGCAGCCGGCGGCGAGGGCGAGCACGGCCGCCTCGGGGATGCCGCGGCCGCCTCCACTGGCCCCTGCCATGTCGAGCGCATCGGTGACGACGACGCCGTCGAAGCCGAGCTCGCCGCGCAGCAGCCCCTCGATGATCGGGGCGCTGAAGGTGGCGGGCATCCGGGCGTCCAGCTGCGGGAGGAGGATGTGCGACGTCATGATCGTGCGGGTGCCGGCCGCGATGGCGGCCCGGAACGGCAGGAGCTCGCGCTCACGGAGCTCCTGCGCGCTCCTGTCCACCTCGGGCAGGGCGAGGTGCGAGTCCTGCGCGGTGTCGCCGTGCCCGGGGAAGTGCTTGGCGCAGGCGGCGATGCCGGCCGACTGCAGACCTCGCGTCCAGGCGGCGCCGTGCTCGGCGACCACCTCGGGTACGGCGCCGAAGCTGCGCACCCCGATGACCGGGTTGTGCGGGTTCGAGTTGATGTCGACGTCGGGTGCGAGGTCGAGGGTGCAGCCGACGGCACGCAGCTCCTCGCCGACGCGGCGGCCGACCGCCTCGGTGTGCGAAGTGTCGTCGAGTCTCCCGAGCACCGCGTTGCCCGGGAAGGGCGACCCGCTGTCGTAGTAGAGGCGGGTGACGTCGCCGCCCTCCTCGTCGATGGCGATCACGGCGCGCGGATTGGCCGCGCGGATCGCCGCGGTCAGGGCGCGCAGCTGCTCGGGCGAGACGATGTTGCCGCCGAAGAGGCACACGCCGCCGAGCCCCTCGCGCAGGCGGCGCTCCAGCCAGGCGGGCAGGGTCGTGCCGGTGAAGCCCGGCATGAGTGTCGACAGGATCCGGGTCACCCCTTCACCGCCCCGCTGACGAGGCCGCTGGTCATCCGGCCCTGCACGATGAGGAAGAAGACGATGACGGGGACGGCGACCAGCGTCGACGCGGCCATCACCTCTCCCCAGTCGATCGCCCGCGACGCCGACTGCTGGATGAAGCCGCGCAACCACAGCGGGAGGGTCTGGCTGCTGTTCTCCTGCAGGATCACGAGGGCGACGGTGAACTCGTTCCACGCCTGGAGGAACGCGTACACGCCCGACGCGACGAGACCGGGGGCGAGCAGCGGGAAGGTGATCCGCAGGAACGCCTGGGTGCGGCTGAGGCCGTCGACCATGGCCGCCTCCTCGAGGTCGGCGGGGATGCCGGCGACGAAGCCGCGGAGCATCCAGATGGTGAAGGGCACCACGGCCGCGATGTAGATGATGCTCACGCCGAGCACGGTGTTGAGCAGCCCGAGGCTGCCCATCAGCTTGTACTGGGCGATGAACAGGCCCTCGGCCGGGAGCATCTGGATGATCAGCACGGCGAGCACGAACGACGTCCGGCCGCGGAATTTGAACCGGCTGATGGCGAGCGCGGCGAGGAAGGCGAAGCCGAGGCAGAACACCACCGTGATCAGCGCGACGACGACGCTCATCCCGAGCGCGGGGAAGAACGTGCCGCCCCCGATGACGGCGGCGAAGTTGTCGAACGAGCCGCCGAACGGCAGCCAGGTCGGCGTCGAGCTCTGCAGGACGACGTCGGGCAGCAGTGACGAGTTCACCATCCAGTAGACGGGGAAGATCCAGATGAGCCCGAGCACGACGGCGAGGGCGCCGAGGAGGAGGCGGCCCGGACGGACGCGCCGACGGTAGCGGCGCGGCGGTTCCGCCGCCGTGGTCGCGCGGGGGGTGGTGGCGGTGGCGGTCACGAGGCGTCCTCCTTGAGCAGCGAGCGCACGTAGAACCAGCTGAGCGCGATGGTGAGCACGAGCACGAACACCGAGACCGCGCTCGCCATGGCGAAGTCGCTCGATCCGACCCCGAGCTGGTAGATGTACGTGCCGAGCAGGTTGGTCTCGCTGGCGATCGAGCCCTTGTCCTGGAGCAGCTTGATCTGGGTGAACACGCGCAGGTCCCAGATCAGCTGCAGCAGCAGGACGATCCCGAGCACCGGGCGGATGATCGGCAGGATGATGTGGCGCAGCCGCTGGAACGGGCGCGCGCCGTCCATGGCCGCGGCCTCCAGCACCTCTCCCGACACCTGGGTCAGGCCCGCGTAGGCGGAGAACGCGACGAAGGGCACGCTCATCCAGACGATGATGACCATCGCGACGAAGAAGAAGGAGAGCGGGTTCTGCAGCCAGTTGTGGCCCTCGAACGGCAGCCCCCACGAGCTCAGCACCGTGTTCACGATGCCGCGACGCCAGTCGAACAGCCAGTTCCAGACCGTCATCGCGGCGACGACGGGCATGGCCCAGGCGAGCAGCAGCGCGATCTGGAGGAAGAGCCGGGCGAACCTCCCGACACCGGTCATCAGCAGCGCGAGGCCGACGCCGATGACCATCGTGATCACGGCGGTGACCACGCAGAACAGGATGGACCGGCCCACCACGACCCAGGTGTAGGAGTCCGAGAACAGGGTGACGTAGTTGTCGAACCAGACGAAGGGGGCGGGCTGGCCGAACTGCTGGGCCAGGCCGAAGTGCTGCATCGACGTGACGAGCTGCCAGCCGATCGGGTAGCCGAGCGCGAGGAGGCAGATCGCGACGGCGGGCAGCAGCAGGATGTAGGGCGCGATCGTGCGTCGCCGCCTGCGCGGCGCTGCCGGCGCCGGGTCGCCCGCGGCGCGCGCGGGGGGCGCGGCCTGCTGGGTGGTGGTCACGTCGGTCCTCCTTCCGGGTGGGGGTGGGG